>DPGF01000127.1:4572-6054 GCA_003522105.1 Oscillibacter sp. | reverse complement strand
GCAACATCAACCGCCTCACCGTCCTCGCCAACATGGGCAAGGTGCAGGTCATCGGCTTGGAGAAAGCCGCCGGTGAGCTGTCCGAGGTCAGCGCCGCGCTACGGTCAGTCATGGAAGGGCGGTGAGCCATATCGCCATCGTACATTTCGTGAACTACAAGCGGGGCATACAGTCCCGCGCCGCCATGCGCGGCGTGATGCTCTACGTCATGCAGGAAAAGAAAACCGCATGGGAGGGCGGGCCGCTCGTCAGCGGCATCAACTGCCAGCCGCAAAGCGTCTACGACGATTTTCTGAACACGAAGCTGCTCTACCACAAGGACGGCGGCGTGATGTTCTACCACATGGTGCAGAGTTTTCCGAAGGGCGCGGCGGCCGATCCCCGGCAGGCCCACGAAGCCGCGCGGCGACTGGCGGAATACTTCGAGGGCTGTGAGGTGCTGGTCTGCACCCATGTAGACCGCGAGCACATCCACTCCCACTGCGTCATCAACTCCGTCAACTTCGAGACCGGCAAAAAGCTGCACATGGCGAAGGAACAGATCCAGGAACTGATGCAGCGCAATGACATGATCTGTCAGGAAATGGGTCTTCCTGTCTTTGACGCGCCAACGCAGCAGGCTCGCGGCATGAGCGGCGCGGAATACCACACGGCGCTGAAGGGCCAAAGCTGGAAGCTGCGGCTCATGAACACCATCGACGAGTGCATGAAATACGCCGCCGACAAGGACGCCTTCGTTTCCCTGATGGCATCCGAGGGCTACGCCGTCCGTTGGGAGAGCACCCGCAAGCACATCACCTACACCACGCCGGACGGACTAAAATGCCGCGATAACAAATTACACGAAGAAAAGTATTGCAAGGAGGCCATGGAGCATGAATTCAGAATACGTGCAAAACTCGTTCAGAGAAAATTCCATCGAGCAGAGGAAACCGATGGAGGAATTGAAGCGGATGAATCAGCCGAACAGTGCGCCGCAGCCGCAGTCGATCCAGCCCATCGTGATCCAGTGCGATCTGCCGCAGGCGATGGACAAGCTGACGGAGCAGGCAGACGGAATAAACTGGGAGCTGGAGGAAATTCGAAAGACCCTGCCGGAGCTGAAACCACACATCGACCTGACGCCGGTGCAGAAGTCGCTCACGGAGATGCAGAAATCGCTGACGGAGATGAACAGGTTGCTGGAACGGGTTGGGAACCTGAGCGAGAAGTATTCCTCCAAGTGGATCGACTGGCTCCCGGATTTCAGCCTGCTGGTGGCCCTCAAGTGGATCATGCTGGTGCTGATCCTTGGCACGGCGGCACTGGCAGGGTGGTATGGCGCGGCGGCGGTCCGCGGCCTGTTCCTCTGATCCCCGCCGTGGCCGGACTGACCGCTGTGGGGACATTGCTGGATGAGGACGAGGACGCCGAGGAAAAGCGGCGGCGCATGGAGGCGAAAATCGCCGCTGAAAACTTTGGTGCTGCGATTGGCTTCGCCGC
>DPGF01000127.1:0-4310 GCA_003522105.1 Oscillibacter sp. | reverse complement strand
AACAGAAAAAGCAACAGCATGAGCAAACGATGGGAGGATTGTAATGAAACAGGATTGGGAAATTTATCGTGACACGGGCATCCTCGGCGCCTACCGGCCGGAGCAGGTCATCCTGCGCCGCTCCGAGGACGGCGGCGTGGAAACGTTGTTCCGTGACAGCACAGCCAAATGGGAGGGCGATGACCTCACCCGTCAACGGGCGATGCTGGTCGGTGGGAAGTGCTTCCTTGTGACCTCCGTATTCCCCGGCGGCGCATCGGCAACACCCACAGACAAGCTCCTGCAGCTTATCGACACGAAGTTAGAGCGGGAGCATCATGAGCAGTAAAATTCCGGTAGACTTGCGAGAGCCGGTGCGGTATACTTCGTGTTACCGTACCGGCCTGCCCCAACGAAAAGGAGGTAACTATGGCAGGTCAAGAAAATCAGCAATACACCGTACTCTACGGGCGGCTCAGTCAGGAGGACGAGCGGGCCGGAGAGTCCAACAGCATTCAGCACCAGCGCACCCTGCTGGAGAAATACGCAAAAGAAAAGGGCTTCGAGAACACCATCTTCCTTGCGGATGATGGCTACTCTGGTACGAACTTCGAGCGGCCCTCATGGAAAAAGATCGTGGAGATGATTGAAGCGGGACAGGTGGCGAACCTCATCGTAAAGGACGCCTCCCGCTTGGGGCGTGAATACCTTCAGGTGGGCTACTACATGGAGATATATTTTCCCCAGAAGAATGTCCGCTTCATCGCGGTCAACGATGGCGTGGATTCCACAGTGGAGAGCAGCAATGACTTCAACCCCATCCGCAACTGGGCCAACGAGCTTCACGCCAAGGATACCAGCCGCAAGGTCCGCGCGGTCATGAAAATGAAAGCGGAGCAGGGAGAGCGGCTGGGCGGCAGACCGCCCTACGGCTATCGGAAAAGTGATGGTGACGCCAACACGCTGGTTCCGGACGAGGACACCGCACCTGTGGTGAAGCGCATCTTCTCTCTCTGCGCTGCGGGGAACGGCCCCAAGCGAATCGCCACCATCCTCACCGAGGAGCAGGTGGTGAACCCGTCCAACGCCTACTACCGCAAGACCGGGAAAAGCCATCGAGGACTGGACACCACCAGACCATGCCTGTGGTCTTCCAACAGCGTCACCAGCATTCTGAACAATGAGGTCTACCTCGGACACTCGGTTGGGCTTCGCACCACTACGATCTCCTACAAAAACAAGCAGCGTGTGGAGCGCCCTGAAAGTGAGCGGTTCGTGGTGAAGAACACCCACGAAGCCCTTGTCACGCAGGAGCAGTGGGACATCGTGCAGGAGGTGCGTCAGCACAAAAAGCGTGTCCCCAAGCACATGGACGAGCCGAACATCTTCTCTGGACTGGTGTTCTGCGCGGATTGCGGCAAGCCGCTGGTGCTGCACAGAGCCAGCACGATGAAGCGGACGGAGTACAACTTCAAGTGCTACACCTACGGCAAAAAGGGCAAGACCGTTTGCACGCCGCATCACATCCGGGAGTTTGAACTGAAAGCCGTTGTGCTGGAGGACTTACGCCGGGTGACGCACTTCGCGCGGATGAAGGAAAAGCAGTTCGCCGCCTACATCGGCAGCAAGAATACGCTGGAGCTGCGGCGTGAGATGAACACGATCCAAAAAGATCTGGATACCATGCGGCGGCGCAGAGAGGGACTGTCCAAGCTGTTCAAGCGGCTCTATGAGGACAACGTGCTGGGGCGGGTGACCGATGAGCAGTACCGGATGCTGGCGGGCGATTACACCGGCGAGCAGAAAGCGTTGGAGGAACAGATCCCCGAAAAGGAGGCCCGGCTGGAAAAGCTGAAAGCCGCCTCCGCCAACGTGAACACGTTCGTTGAGAAGGCGAAGCAGTATACCGCCATCGACGAGCTGACGCCGGAGTTACTGCGGCTGTTCATCCAGCGGATCGAGGTAGGCGAGCGGACGGAGAAATACTCCCGCAGCTCCCACCAGAGCATCCGCATCGTGTACCGCGACATCGGCACGGTGGACAGCGCGATGGAGCAGGGCGAGGCACAGCCGCGCATTGCGCCGCCCCTGAGTGAGGTATTCCAGCTTCCCGCATAATAAAAAAGCAGAGAAAAAACGCAAGAAAGCGGACAGCAAACGCTGTCCGCCCCCTTGCAAGATATGGTGTCAACTTGTGTCCCTATGAACATTACCCGAATGGTTTGCGGGCATTCCGTTTTTACAGAATACCCGCAAGAATTTTACTTATGCTGCATTTCGACCGATCAGCGCGTCATATCGCATCAGCAAAAGCGCGACCTGCGCACGGCTGACGGCCTGTGTCGGATACCAGACGCATTCCTTCTCCGTAATGAGCCCGTTGTTCCACGCCCAGGTGACTGCATCTCTTCCGCTTTCCGAAACCTTGGGCGCATAGGGATAGCCATCAAGCGTCCCGGAAACCACCGGTTCGCCCGCCAAGCGATAGAGCACAATGATCGCCTGCTCACAGGAAAGAAAGCTGTTGGGATCAAACGCTCCGCCGTTGCCGCCCATCAATCCCTCGCCGACCATCCACTTGACGTAGTCATAGTACCATTCCTCACCGGTGAGATCACTGAAGGCCGCATCCGTTTCCGTCGGCGTGCCGCCGGCAAAACGGTACATGATCACCGAAAACAAATACCGCTCCACGCCGTACTCCGGCTGAAAGAGTTTTTGCGCATCATCGCCGCTCATCACACCGGTCGAAACAACATAGTTGACCGCATCGGCATACCACGCGTCAGACGCAACGTCTGTATAGGTATAGGTCGTCTGCGTGCCATCTGCTTCGACGGTGATATCAACGCCGCCGTTTTCGTCAGCTGTCATCGTGCCGAACTGCGCGCGGACATCATTCCCCGCAGCGCTCGCATCGTCAAATAGATCAGCCACCGTATCCTGCGGTTCTTCCTGTCGGGCTTCCTGCTTTGTATCTTTCTTCCCGCAGCCTCGCGTTATCAGCACGATGACTATTACCAGTACCACAAGGATCGGGATAAGCAATTTCTTCTGCATGACATCCTCCTGTTGCTGAACATATTACAGTATGTTAGCATACCGCCCCATCTGTTGCAAGTTTTTTCCCAATTGTTCACAAAACGTGCACATTCCCTTGCGCTCACCTCCTCGTCGGGCGCGCATAGAATGAAACGCAGGAGTTTTCCTGCCCCGAGCTTTAGAAGGAGGGTATTTTGATGAATCGTTTTCAGAATTCGTACGGCTGCGCAAAGCCATGCTGTCCGCCGCCCTGCCCTGCTCCCTGTCCCTCGCCGTTCCCGCCGGTCTTTCCGCCGCAGTATGTGCAGGGGCCGACGGGGCCGCAGGGCGTACAAGGGATCCAAGGTGTACCCGGTCCGATCGGTCCCACGGGGCCGCAGGGCGTGCAAGGGCTGCAAGGCCCCGCCGGTGCAGTCGGTGCAACCGGCCCGACCGGGCCCAAGGGCGACGATGGCGTGTCCCCCACCATCTCTGTGAGCAAATCTGGCAAAATCACCACCATCACCATCGTGGACGCCGAGGGCACGCACACGGCCACCATCAACGACGGCGCGGACGGCAGCGGCACGGGCGACATGCTGGCCGCGACGTATGACGCCGACGGCGACGGCATCGTGGATGACGCCGAAAAATTGGGCGGGCAACTGCCGGGTTATTACGCCAAGGCATCGGACGTGCCCAGCGTGCCCGCGTGGGCGCTGAGCGGTACAAAGCCCAGCTACACGGCCCAGGAGGTGGGCGCGGCGGCGGCGGAGCACACCCATGAACAGGGCGAAATCACTGGATTGGAGACCACGCTGGCCGGGAAGGCCGCCGTGGAACACACGCACGAGCAGGCGGACATCGCCGGGCTATCCAACGCGCTTGCTGGAAAGGCCTCGACGGAACATACGCATACACAAAGCGATGTGACTGGGCTTGAGACCGCCCTCGCGGGCAAGGTGAATGCCGAAAGCGGCAAAGGATTATCCACCAACGACTACACGACCAGTGAGAAGGACAAGCTGGCGGGGATAGAAGCCGGGGCGAACAACTACGTACACCCTTCCACCCATCCGGCAAGCATGATCGCCGCGGGCACGCTGGCCGGGCAGGTGCAAGCCAACGCCACGGCTGTGGAATCGCTCGCTACCGCGCAGGTACGCAACATCCGCGCGGGCACGGCGGATTTGACGCCCGGCGAAAGCGCGCTGGCAAGCGGGGAGGTGTATCTGGTGTATGAGTAACGGAGTGTATATCGGCTCGGGCGAAACCGCCCACAAAGTAGCAGGCATGTATATAGGTGTTGA
>DPGF01000099.1 GCA_003522105.1 Oscillibacter sp. | reverse complement strand
ACGTCGATCTTGAGAACGGCGATATCGTAATCCTCATCGCTGCCGATGACGGTCGCGTCATACGTTTCGCCGTTGTAGAGCGTTACCTTCACGCTGCTCGCATCAGAGATGACGTGGTGGTTCGTGAGAATGTAGCCGTCCTCCGTGATGAAAAAGCCCGTGCCGCTCGCGGCGGTCTGCACGGTCTGGCCGAAGTAATTGGTCGTGGCGGAAACGTTGATGGACACCACGCTGTTGACGTTCGAGGCGTAGACCTCCGACATCGTCATCTGTGTCTTGCCGTCCACCTTGACGGTCTGCACCTGCGCAACCTCGCGGTCGCTGATCTGTATGCTCGTGTGGTTCACCTTGGCGGCGGCGCTGCTTGCGCCCGCGCCGACAAGCCCGCCGACGAGCGCGCACACCAGTGCAAGTGCGACGATCTTGGCGGCGCCCTTCTTCTTGCCGCTGCCGCGGTTCTGATCCGACGGCTCGTCGGCATAGTTCTTTGTGTCGATGGGGACGTTGGGATCGTACTCATTCCCCTTGCGATAGCTGTAATGATACAGGTTGTTTTCGTCTTCGTACATGGTTCTGACCTCCTGTGAAACGGTTTCCGCGTCAGCGGTCCTTTGCCTTTCGATGCTGCTATCATAGGGGATATTTATGTATAATTCTTGAACGTTATTTGGCAATTTCTTAAATTCCGGCGCGCAAATTTTAAGTTTCTGTGATATTCACACGATTTCCCTTGCGATTTGCGCCCCGCCATACTAAAATGAGAGCCATCTGAGAAAAAGGAGGCGGCGCAAGATGCTTCGCATCGACAATTTGAAGCTCCCCGTGGGCGCAGATGAGAAGGCTCTGCGCGCAGCCTGCGAGCGCGCGCTGCACGTGAGCGCGGCGGAAATTTCCTCCGTGCAGCTCCTGCGCCGCTCGATCGACGCGCGCGAGGGCGTGAAGCTCGTCTGCTCCTGCGCGGTCGAGGTCAAAAACGAAACGGCGGCCTTGAGGCGCTGCAAGAATAAAAATGTGCAGTCCTACGCGCCCAGGCGCTATGCCCCGCCCGCGCCCATTGGCGCGCCGGCGGTCTCCCCCGTCGTTGTTGGCGCGGGGCCTGCGGGACTTTTCTGCGCGCTGCTGCTTGCCCGCTGCGGTGCAAGACCCATTTTATTGGAGCGAGGGCGCGCCGTCGAGCAGCGAAAGCAGGACGTTGAGCGCTTCTGGCACACGGGAGAGCTCGACCTATCGTCGAACGTGCAGTTCGGCGAGGGCGGCGCGGGTGCGTTTTCCGACGGCAAGCTCAACACCGGCACAAAAGATCTGCGCCACGGATTTATTTTAGAAGAATTTGTCCGCTTCGGCGCGAGCGGGGATATTTTGGTCGACGCCAAGCCCCACGTCGGCACGGACAGGCTCTATGTCGTGCTGCAAAACCTCCGCCGCGAGATCATCGACCGCGGCGGCGAGGTGCGCTTTTCCCATAGGGTTACGGATATTGACATGGATGGCGGCAGCGTCCGCGCGCTGCGCGTTTCCTCCCCAGAGGGGGACTATGTTCTCCCTGCGCGCCATGTTGTCCTTGCCCCCGGTCACAGCGCGCGCGATACGTTCGAGATGCTGCGCGAGCGGGGTGTACCGATGGAGCCGAAACCCTTCGCTGTCGGCGTGCGCATCGAGCACCGCCAGCGCGACATGGACGCGGCGCAGTATAAGGCGGCGGCGGGTACGCCCGGCCTTCCGCCCACATCGTATAAGCTCTCCTGCCACACAGGGAAAGGACGCGGCGTGTTCTCCTTCTGCGTCTGTCCCGGCGGCGAGGTCGTCGCCGCGGCGTCGGAGGAAAACCGCGTCGTGACGAACGGCATGAGCGAGTTCGCGCGCGACGGCGTGAACATCAACGGCGGCCTTCTTGTCTCCGTCACGCCCGAGGATTTCCCCTCGGACGATACCCTTGCGGGCGTTTCCTTCCAGCGCGCGCTGGAGGACGCGGCCTACCGCCTCGGCGGAGGCGGCTATCGCGCGCCCGCGCAGCGGGTGGAGGATTTTCTTGCCCATCGCGCGTCCACGGGCGCAGGAAGCGTCGCGCCGACCTATCGGCCCGATGTTCGCTGGTGCGACCTGCACGACTGTCTCCCGCCCTTTGTCTGCGAGGCGCTTGAGGAGGGGATCCCCCTGCTGGGGAAAAAGCTCCGGGGCTTTGATTCTCCCGACGCCGTGCTGACGGCGGTGGAGACGCGCTCTTCGTCCCCCGTGCGCATCGTGCGCGAAAGCGAAAGCTATCAGTCCGCCTTGCGGGGGCTCTATCCCTGCGGCGAGGGCGCGGGCTACGCCGGCGGCATCATGAGCGCCGCGGCCGACGGCCTGCGCGTTGCGGAACGAATTTTGGAGGAATTGTAGCATGAGTGAAAAAATCGGCGTCATCATCGACTTTCTGACCCCCGCATACGAAAAGACCCTGCGCGACACTGCCGCGCGCTGCGGCTATGACATCGTATTCTTCCCCTCGTCCAAGGCGGCGGCGGGCAACGTGGACGACTGCACCATTCTCTACGGCCACCCCTCGCAGAAGGTCATCGCGGGGGCAAAGAATCTCAAGTGGTACGCAAGCTGCTGGGCGGGCATCGACCGCTTCTGCCGCGACGAGCTCTATCAGAATCCCGACTGCCTGCTTACCAACGCCTCCGGCGCTTACGGTACGACCATCGCCGAGCATTCGGTCATGGTCTCGCTGATGCTGCTGCGCCGCGAGCTTGAATACACCGAGGTGATCCGCGAGGGTGACTGGCGCGTGCTGCCCGGCGGTATCCGCTCGCTCCACGGCGCGCGCGTCACCTGCCTCGGCGCGGGCGACATCGGCACGGAATTTGCCCGCCGTGTGCGTGCGTTCCACCCGGCAAGCCTCATCGGCGTGAGCCGCAGCGGCCGCGCGAATGAGGACTTTGACAAAGTTTATCCCGTCACGGAGCTTGATAAGCTCCTGCCGGAGACCGACCTTCTCTTCATGTCGCTGCCCTCGGTGAGCGACACGGTGAATATCCTGGACGCAGCGCGCATGGCGCTGCTGCCCGAGGGCGCGTACGTCGTCAATGTCGGGCGCGGCACGGCGATCGATCAGGACGCGCTCATCGCAGCCCTCGATTCCGGCCACCTTGCCGGCGCGGCGCTTGATGTGGTCGTGCCCGAGCCGCTGCCCGCCGATCACCCGCTGCGAAAGGCAAAAAATCTCCTGCTCACGCCGCACGTCGCGGGCAATATGACGCTCGGCTACACCTGCGAGCGCAATGTCGCGCTCTTCTGCGAGAACCTCGAGAATTACGCCGCGGGCCGTCCGCTACACCACCTTGTCGACCGCAAAAAGGGCTACTGAGCCGCGCTGCATTTTTCCAAATGCTCCCTTGAGCGCAGAAACGAAACAGACGATCTTATGAAAAATACCCAGACAAAAAACTGCATTCTCCGCGTGCTGCAAGGCGTCATCATCGGCGCGGGCGCGATCCTGCCGGGCATTTCCGGCGGGGTGCTCGCGGTCATCTTCGGCATCTACCGCCCCGCGATGGAGCTTCTCACGCACCCGAAGCGCGCCTTTCCGCGCTACTGGCGCATGCTCCTCGCCGTCGGCATCGGTTGGGTGCTCGGTTTCTTAGGCGGCGGGGGCGCGATCCTCGCGCTGTTTCACCAGTCGGAAACCGTCGCGACCTGCCTTTTCATCGGTCTCATTCTCGGCACGCTGCCCGAGCTTTGGCGTGAGGCGGGCGCGCAGGGACGGCGCAGGGGGGCGTATCTGTCGCTCTCGGTCAGCTTTCTCGCGCTCTTTGCCGTGCTGATGGCCGTCCGCTTCGGCTCCTTTTCCGAGATGCCGGCGAATTTCGGCGGCTTCCTCTTCTGCGGCGTGCTGTGGGGCTTCAGCTTCATTATCCCCGGCATGACCTCGTCCTCTATTTTAATGGCCGTGGGGCTGCTCACGCCGATGGTCGACGGCATCACGCACTTTGATCTTTCCGTTCTCCTTCCGTGGACAATCGGCATGTGCGGTGTGGTCGCGCTGTTTGCGCGCCTTGTGAGCAAGCTCTTCGATGCGCACTATCCCCTCGCCTATCACGCTGTCATCGGCGTTGTGCTTGCCTCCACGCTTGCCATTATTCCGACGGGCTTCGCCTCTTCGGGGGAGATGATCTGGAGTGCGGTGTGCGCCGTCTTAGGCGCGGTGCTTGCCGCTCTCGGCGGTAAGATCCGCCCGCAGGAGGAGACATCAGAGTCGTAAACATGATAAAAAGGGTTCAGGTTTTTCCCTGAACCCTTTTTTTATTCGCTTGCATCGCCGGCGAGCTGCACCGTGTCCTTGAGCTTCCGCTTGTAGTGATACATCATCTGGTCGGCGCGCGCGATCACATCTTCGATGCTGTCGCGCTCGGGGTGGTAGCAGGCATAGCCCACCGACACCTGCGGCAGGCGCTCGCATTGCTCGCGCTGCGCCGCCAGTTCGCGCAGGAATTCGGAGAGCTGGGCTTCTGCGGCCATGTCGGAAATGCGCGCAATGACGCAGAATTCGTCGCCGCCAATGCGGTAGCAGTGTCCCACGTGGGAAAACGACGCATAAATCACGCCGCCCACCTCGGAGAGCATGCTGTCGCCCTCACCGTGGCCGTAAGTGTCGTTGATGCTCTTGAATTCGTCTACGTCAAAGTAGTAGATCACAGCATGCTCGCGCAGCGCGGCGAGCCTGCTTTCATAGCTGCTGCGGTTCAGAAGATGCGTCAGCGCGTCGGTCTTTTGCCTCAGCTCGGAATAGAGAATGTAGACCATCAAGATCGCCACCGACGCGCACAGCCATGTGATGCGCACCGTCACGGTCTGATACTCAATGAGAAGTCCGCAGAAGAAAAACAGCGGCAGAATGGCGGCGAGCGTGCGATGTGTGTCGTAGTGGCGCGTGCTCTCGCTCAGGAGCAGCGCTGTGAAAAACAGCATGCCGCCGATATACGCCAGCGCGTAGACCCAATAAAACGCCCCGCGGTGATAGCAGCCCTGCTCGTCCACCCAGAAGATGTAATCCAGACTCCAGAATGCGAACAGGATCTCAAGCAGCACGTGGATCGAGAGCAGGCTGTAAATGGCTTTTTTGTGGCGTATGGGGCGGATAAGGGAGCTGCACAGCACGGGAATGACAGGCGCTGTGGATAACTCGATGGTCTTGAGGATCACATGAAGGAGCCGCAGCGAAGGGTCTGCTCCGTCCATCCACACGGCGAGCCATTCCGACACCGCGCCGGCGATCACCAGCACAGAAATGGTGTAAATGGTCTGCTTTTCGCTGTACTCCACCAGATCGTTGCTCCGCACCAGCAGAACCATGATGATCATAATAAAAGCGGAAAGAAAGACGATTGCTGAGTAAAAATCTGACATTGCACAGTCCCTCCCTTTCCGGTGATCGTTCTTCTATCATACCATAGTTCGGAAAAACTGCAACTGAGAAATGTCGAATTTTGCCGGTTTTACCCCGTTTTTACGCCATCTGCGCAAAAAACTCGCCGTAATGCAGAATCGCCTGATCGGCTTCCTTCTGCATGGCCGCCCAGTCGGCGGCGCCGGCGCTGCCGGATACCGCTACCGTGCGGAAGCCTGCCGCCTTGGCCTGTTCAATGCCCGCAAGCGCGCCGGAAAAGACGACCGTGTCCTCCTTCCGTGCGTGCAGACGCTTCATCGCGCGCTCAAACATCGTGCCGCTGTAAACGCCGCACAGGGCGACGGATTCCGTCAGCACGAAGCGGAAATAGGACGAAAGTCCTGCCCAGTCAAGCGCCCTTTGCGCGTCCTCGGCGCGCATGGCCGTTACCGCGCCGAGCCACACGCCCTCCATCTTGAAAAGAGAAAGCGCCTTGTCCAGCCCCTCGCGCGCCGCGCCGTCCGGCGTGAAGAGCGTATCCTCCAAAGTAAAAACAGCGCTTTGCAGCCGCATGCCCTACCCCTCCTGACAATCATCGTATTGCCCTTATTATAGCGCGCAGCCGTTTCTTTTTCAATCTTTCTCCGACGCCCACGAAACGCATAAACTTCCTTTCTGGCGAACGAAAGTGGGAGAAAATACGAAACTTCCCGTTCTGAAAAGTGCTGTACTGCACAAAATGAATGGAATAATATTCGCTTTTATAAAAATGTTTGAATATTTTGCGCGAAATAAACGGTTGACTTGCTATTTTTATTGAGCTACACTATCTACAATCTCTCTCTGCCGGAGACGGAAACGGCGGAAGAACAATACAGGAGGAAGAATTATGACGAAGCATTCATATGCCGCAAAGGCGTTTTCGCTTTTACTGGCACTGGTGCTGACGCTTTCGCTCGCGGTCAATTCCGCGGCGGCAGTCAGCTTCCAGGACATGAACCCCAAGGACGATGCGCTCCTCGGCACCAAGTTCAATGTGGACGCGACCATCACGCTCGTCACGGGCAAGGAGGGGAAGGACGTTTCCCTTTCCATTCCCGTTTCCGGCATGAGCCGTGATGCGCTTGCCGCGGCGATCGATGCCGGGACGGTCACGCTCGCGCTGGAGCGTGACGATTCCCGCCCCTATGTCAACGAAGAGCTCTTCCCCTACGCTTACGCGGGCGGGGATCTTGACAGCTGGATGACCGAGGGCAAGGACGAGCACCAGTTCACAGACATCAAGCTGACGGCGAATGA
>DPGF01000121.1:2094-30217 GCA_003522105.1 Oscillibacter sp. | reverse complement strand
TCGTTGATGCTGCGCTGATTCATGAGAAATGTCCATAAAATCAGCAGAAATGCCACGGTGAAGAGGATCGCAACGTAAGTATATACTTTTTTCATGCGCTCGCGCTCAGTGGTGGGCTTTTCCTCCTTGGGCGCGCTTGCCTTGTTCGGGTCCTTGGGGGCTTCGTGAACAAAATCGGTCATTCTTTTTCGCTTCCGTCCTTTCTGCGTTTGATGGCGGCGAGCGCTTCGAGCAGGTCGTTCAGATCGTCGATCCCGTAGTAGTCCAGCTCAATGCGTCCCTTTTTCCTGCCGGAAACGATGCGGCAGGTGCGGCCGATCTTATCGCTCAGCTCCTGCGCGGCCAACCGGCCGTAGCTCTCGGCGATGCGCTCGTCGTTTGAGAGTTTGCGCTCCTCCTTGGGGTTTGCAAGGCGCTTGGCGAGCGCTTCTGTCTGGCGAACGCTCAGCCCCTGCGCGGCGACCGCTTTGGCCGCTTCCAGCTGCAAGTCCGCCTTGAGCGGCAGCAGCGCGCGGGCGTGGCCGCCGGAAAGAACGCCATTTTGCAGCATTTCGCGCACCTCGGGGCAGAGCCCCAGCAATCTCAGGCTGTTTGCCACGGCGGAGCGGGACTTGCCCACGCGCTCGGCGGCTTCCTCCTGCGTGAGCTGATAGTTGTCCATCAGCGTTTTGTAGCCTTCGGCTTCTTCGATAGGGTCGAGATCCTCGCGCTGCAAGTTCTCAATGAGCGAGAGCTCGGTCATCTTGCGGTCGTCCGCCTCGATGACGATGGCGGGCACTTCGCTGAGACCGGCGATGCGCGCGGCGCGCCAGCGGCGCTCGCCGGCGATGATCTGATAATAGCCGGAAGAAAGGCGGCGAACCGTCAGCGGCTGAATGATGCCGTGCTCACGAATGGAATCGGCGAGATCCTGCAAAGCGTCTTCGTCGAAGTGGTGGCGCGGCTGGTTGGCATAGGGCTCGATCTGCGAGATGGGGAGGTAGAGGCTGTCCGATGTGTCGGTGCGCAGGGCGACATCGCCGAGCAACGCACCCAGACCCTTGCCGAGCCCGCGGTTTGCGTTTGCCATAGGGGAACATCTCCTTTCTGCGGGGGTGAAAGGGCGAATATGCCCTCATATTTTATGTATTACTTGTTCTGCTTCAAAAACTCGTTGGCGAGGTCGCTGTACGCTTCCGCGCCACGGGAGGTGCGGTCGTAGTAGTTGATGGGCTTGCCGTGGCTCGGCGCTTCGGAAAGACGCACGTTGCGCGGGATGACGGTCGAATACACCTTGCCGGGGAAGTAGCGCTTGACCTCTTCGGCCACTTGCAGGGCAAGATTGGTGCGCCCGTCGAACATCGTCAGCAGCACGCCTTCCAGATCGAGGCCGGGGTTGAGGCTGCGGCGCACCATGCGGACGGTGTGCATCAGATCGGAAAGCCCTTCGAGCGCAAAATATTCGCCCTGCACGGGAACGATCAGGGAATTGGCCGCGCAGAGCGCGTTGACCGTCAGCAGCTCAAGCGAGGGCGGGCAGTCGATGAGAATATAGTCATAATTGGGGGAGAGAACGTCGAGCGCCTGCTTGAGCAGGAATTCGCGGTTTTCGCGGTCGATCATCTCGATGCCCGCGCCTGCCAGCGCCTTGGAGGAGGGCAGCACGTCGCCGTAGCGCGTGTGCGTGACGCAGGCTGTCACATCTGCGCCGTTGATGAGCACGTCGTACACGCTGCGCGCGGTCGTCTTGTCCACGCCCATGCCGGAGGTGGAGTTGGCCTGCGGGTCAAAGTCGCACAGCAGAACGCGATTTCCCTTTTCCTTGAGGGAAGAGGTCAGGTTGACACAGGTCGTCGTCTTGCCGACGCCACCCTTTTGATTGACAATTGCAACGATTTTAGCCAAAAAAACACCCACCTTAGTCGTAACTGCATTGATCCGTTTACATTCCTGTTCAGTATAACACAAAATGCTCTGATTTCAACAGAAAAGCTCAAATTTTGCGAATTTGTTTCACGTGAAACATGACAAGGTGCAGACCTTTACGTCTTGATTTTGCTGCCATCTGGGTTCTGCCGAGCAGGTGTGCGGAGGAATGAAAGGACGTCATGGTAAAGGCTTCCACCTTTACCATGACGCTCAAATCAGTGTTTCACGTGAAACAAGCCTCAGTCCTGCGGTTCTGTCAGCAGCATCGCGCCGTAGGGTTCAAGGGTCAGGCGGAGCATACCGTCGCCGCAGAAGAATGCCTGATGCGACAGCGCGTCTTCGGCAAGCGCGGCGTCCCAGGGAAGGGTGAGGGTGACGACTTCCTCACCCGCGTTGACCACCGTGAGGCAGTGATCGTGCGCTGCGCGGCGGGAAAAGGCCAGCACGCGCCCCTGCGCGGCATGGTAGACGATCGTGCCGCTTTGCAGCGCCTCGTGCGCGCGGCGCAGCGTACCGAGCTGCCGGAAGCAGCGCAGGAGTTCCTCGTCTTCGTGTCCCCAGGGGTAAGTGCCGCGGTTGAAGGGATCTTCAAAGCCCTGCATGCCTGCCTCGTCGCCGTAGTAGAGCATCGGCGAGCCGGGGAAGGTGTAGAGGATCAGCGAGGCGAGCTTCAAAAGCGCTTTGCCGTGCGCAAGCTCTTCCTCGCTCAGGCGGAAGACCGCGCGCTCATCGCGCGTCTGCGGCGCGGGCGCGCTCAGCCCGAGGATCGTCAGAAGTCTTGGCGTATCATGGGTCGAGAGGAAGTTCATCGCGCCGTAAAACGCGGGCGCGGGGTAGTTTTCGCGCAGCTGTTCCATGCTGTCACGGAAGTATTCCGCGCCGCCGCCGAGCAGAAAGGCCATCAGTGCCGTGCGGAAGGGGTAATTCATCAAGCCGTTCGTCTCGCGGCCCAAAAGGTATCGGCGGCGCTGGGAATAGGCGATCTTCGTTGTGCCGTCCTCCCAGACCTCGCCGAGAAGATAGCTGTCGGGGCATACTTCGTTCATCGCCGTGCGGATCTTTTCAATAAACACATCGGGCAGCTCGTCGGCAACGTCGAGCCGCCAGCCGGACGCGCCCGCGCGCAGCCAGCGCTTGATGATGGAATTTTCCCCTTCGATGATGTAGTCAACGTAGCTTTTCTCCAGCTCGTTGACCGCGGGCAGGTTCTTGATGCCCCACCAAGCGTCGTACTCATCGGGGAAGGGGTGGAAGTTGTACCAGTGGTAGTAGGGCGACTGCTCGCCCTGCGCCGCGCCAAGGCCGGGATAGAAGCCGTCGGCATTAAAGTAGACGCTCTTTCGCCCTGTGTGGTTGAAAACGCCGTCGAGCATGACGTGAATGCCGCGCTTTTTTGCCTCCGCGCAGAGCGTGCGGAAATCCTCTTCGTCGCCGAGCAGCGGGTCGATGCGCTCATAGCAGGCGGTGTCATAGCGGTGGTTGGTGGACGCTTCGAAGATGGGGCAGAGGTAGAGCGTCGTCACGCCGAGGGACGCGAGGTAGTCGAGCTTTTCCGTGATGCCCTGCAAGTCGCCGCCGAAAAAGTCGCTGCACGTGATCTCGCCCTGCGCGTTCGGGCGGTATTCCGGCAGCTCGTCCCAGCGCTCATGCAGCGTGCGCGCCCCGACAAGACCCGCAACGTCCCGCTTTTTTGCGCGGCAGAAGCGGTCGGGGAAGATCTGATAGGTGAGGCCGCGGCCGAACCACTCCGGCGTCTTGTGCGTATCGTCGTAGACCGTGAGCTGCCAGGGCTCGACCGCGTCCCACGCGCAGAGGCCAGATTTCCCGCAGCAGCTCGTGCCGCCGTCCGCCCACGAGAGGCGGAAGTGATACCACACGAGCTCTATATCATCGGGGGCGGTGAAAACGCAGCGGTAGACCGTGCCGCCGTCCTCAAAGACGGGCGCGAGCTCCAAGGTCGTCCACCGGTCGGCAAACTCGCCGTGGGCGAGCAGCTCGCAGCGCGTAATCGCCGCGCCGCGCTCGGGGCGAAAGCAGAAGGTGACGGCGGCGCCGCAGGGTACCGCGCCGAAGGGGGATTTGCAGCGCAGATCGCGCGGATCAAACCAAGAAGTTGACATAACATTCCTTTCTGCCGCTTTGCGGCGGCTATAACTAAAAGGAGAGCGCGCCAAAATGGCGCGCTCAACCCAAGAGTGCGTTTTCGCCCGTGACCGCAGAGGAGGCGGACGCATTGGAAAAATAAGCGTTGAGCACCTGCACGGCGGTGGAGGCCAACGCTGCGCCGGAGCCGCCCTTTTCGATGACAATGGCCACGGCGATCTGCGGATCGTCGTAGGGGGCGAAGCAGACGAACGCGCCGTTGTTGTTCTTCGTGTCGCCAGTCTGGACCGTACCGGTCTTGGCGGCTGCGTCGACGATACAGTCCTTGAAGTAGGACGAGACCGCGCCGTCGGCGGCAAGATCGTGCATGCCGGCGAGCACGGCGGAGAGATTTTCGCTGCTCATCGAGACCGTTTCGACCGGCGCGGCGTCGTAAACGTATTCGAGCGTACCGGAGCCGCTGGAGCGGACATTCTTCAAAAGGTGGGTGGTATAGCGCTCGCCCCCGCCGCAGAGCGTTGCAATGTAGTTGGCAAGCTGGAGGGGAGAGTACTCCTGGTTTGCCTGACCGAAAGCCGCCCACGGGGCAAGGTTTTCGCCCTCGTTCTGCGAGGGGAGGCGGCCGGCAGTGTCGCCGATCTCAATGCCGGTCGGCGCGCCGAGACCGAAGTCTGCGTAGTACTTGCGCAGAGTATCCATGCCCATGCGGTAGCCCATTTCGGCAAAGTAGTAGTTGCAGGAGTTCATGATCGCGCCGCGCACGTTGAGCGCGCCGTGTCCGCTGCGCTTCCAGCAGTAGGTGTAGCTCGCCGAGTAGCCGGGATAGACCCACTTACCGGAGTCGTAGATCTTTTCGCGCACGGTGGTCGCGCCGGATTCGAGCGCGGCAATGCCGGTGAGGGGCTTGAGGGTGGAGCCGGGGGCGTATTTGCCCTGTGTGGCGCGGTTCCACATCGGACGCATCGAATCATTGGAAAGCTCGGAGATATTCTCGCGGAAGGTCGAGAGGGAATAGGTCGGGTACGACGCAAGCGCCAGCACATCGCCCGTGCCGACATGCACGACGGCAACCGCCGCGCCGCGCTCGACGCCGTCCGCCTTCGTCATCGAAGAGACGGTGCTTTTGAGCGCTTCTTCCACCTGCGCCTGAAAGTCGATGTCGATGGTCAGGGCCACGGTGGAACCGGGCTTCGGCTCCTCGGAGTAGAGCTCGCCTGTGATCTTGCCGGAGTCGTTGAACGTGACAAGGCGCTTGCCGTTGCTGCCGTGCAGATAGTCTTCAAACGCGCTCTCCACGCCCGAGATGCCGACGATGCTTGCAAGCGTGTAGCCGGGCTTATCCTTGTAGTCGTCCCAATCCTGAATGCTGCCGGTGTAGCCAAGCACATGGGCGGCGTAGTCGGTCTCGTAAACACGCACGGACGAGGTGTCCACCTGCACGCCCAGATAGTTGCCGTCCTTGATGAGAGAGATGAGCGGAATGTCCACGTCGCTTGCGAATTCAAAGACCGTCGAGCCGTTCATTTTGGCAGCGGCGAGGGAGTAGCGCAGGCCGATGAGCGTGCGCACCGTGGCGGCGGGGAGGGTCTCATCAATATCGTATTCGCTGCGCAGCTTGAGGAACAGCGCCGAGCCGGTGAGCGTGGTGGGCAGGCCGTCCTCATCGACGGCGCTCTCGCTGATCCACTTGAGCGAGACAAGGTATTTGGAGAGCGTCTTGGCGCTGCCGTTTGCGGTGTCGTAGACGTAGGGGGAGCTTTGGGAGAGCGGCAGCGTGTCCTTGATCTCGACGCCCTGCGCGTTCATCAGCGCGATGAGGCGCAGCAGCGCGTCGTTCAGCTCATCGTCCGGGACGAGAGAAGAGTCAAAATCCAGCGTGTAGACCGCGCGGTTCGACACAAGCACCTTGCCGTTGCGGTCGGTGATGACGCCGCGCGTACCCTTGACCGTTTCGACCTTGGCGTTTGCGCGCACGGACTGGGCAAGGTAATCGTCGCCGTTGACGATCTGCGCGTCGAACAGCGTGACGACGAACACGACCGCGCAGAGGAACATCACCGCACCGAGCGCAACGAGGCGGCGGGTAAAGCGTTTGGGATCCATGGCGGCCTCCTTTCTGCGAAGGCGATGGGGAAATTAGAAAAAATCAGTCGGGGAAGGCACGGTGTACGGCGCGCAGCGCCGGATATACCGGCGCAAGCAGCAGGCACGAGAGCAGCGTTTCGCGCGCAAAGAGCGAGAGCATCGGCACGATGGCGTCGCTCCCGCCGCGCGGCAGCAGCGCGGCAGCCTGCAAGAGATCAACGATCAGAAACGTCAGCACGCACGAGAGCAGCGCGCGGGGAAAGCCCTGCTGCAAGAGATTGCTGACGAGCGTGGAGATGAGCAGCGCGGAGATCGTGAATGCAACGGTGTACAGACAGGGAAACGGCGCGGGCAGCACAAGGTCGCACAGCGCGCCGAACACGATGCCCGCGATCACCGACGGCTGCGGCAGCTCAAACGAGGCGATGACCGCGAGAACGACGGGCGGCAGGAAGGGAAGGACGCCGAAAAACGTCATCGAGCCGAGAAACAGCCGCCGCAGGAAGAACAGCGCCGCCGCGGCGAGCGCGTAAAACGTCCATTTGAGTATGGCGGTTTGAGAGAGATTCATGGATACCCTCCTCAGTCGACGATAGCGAAGTCCGTGATGACAAACACCTCGGTGAGGGTGTTGAAGTCCATCATGGGGGCAAGAACGGCATAGCGGGCAAGGCCGTCGTCGCCCGTTTTGAGCGACTCGACCGCGCCGATGACAAGCCCGCTCGGATAGTATCCGCCGAGACCCGAGGTGACGATCTGGTCGCCGATGAGCACCTCATCGTCCGAGGTGAGGTAGGAGAGCTTCAGCCTGCCCTGACCCATGAGGGCAAAGTCCCCCTCCGCCACGGCGACTTCGCCGGTGCGGAAGATGCGCGCGCCAAGCTCGGTATCCGTGTCGATGATGGTCAGGACGGTCGACCAGTTGTAGCCAACCTCGGAGATGATGCCGACAAGATAACCCTCGGCGCTCACCACGCAGTCGCCCGCGGCGATGCCCTGATCGGTGCCGTGGTTCAGCGTCAGCGAAGAAGTCCAGCTGCTCTCGCTGTGGGCAAGCACGGCCGTGGAGACGAACTGGAAGTCGCGCCGCTGCTCCTGCAGCTTCAAAAGCTCGCGCAGGAGCTTGTTTTCCTCGCTGTCGGCCTGCGCCTGACGCTGCTGGGCGCGCAGCTCCGCGACCTCCTTTTTGAGCGCCGCGTTTTCCTCCTTGAGCGAGGTGACGTCCTCATAATACTGCCGCTTGTCGGCCACCCAGCCGCTCACGGCGGTGGTGGCGGCGCGGAACGGCGAGGTCAGCACGCCTGCGATATTCTCCAGCACCGACGAGGTCGATGAAAAATACGTCAGCAGGCTCAAAAGCACGGCGACCGCCGCGGCGGCAGCCAGAATGCGCAATCCGTGGCGGCGGAAAAATTCTTTCAAGGCTTACCCTCCTTTCGCAGTGGGGCAGGGGAGAGGCTCAGAGCAGCTTCACGCCGAAGCGCGCGAGCACGAGTCCGAGCTGCTCCACGGGGAGTCCCATGACGTTGAAAAAGTCGCCGTCGATGCGCTCGACAAAGAGCGCGCCGCGGCTCTGCACGCCGTAGGCGCCGGCTTTGTCCATCGGCTCGCCGGTTTTGATGTAGGCGCGGATCTCGTCATCGGTCATCGGGCGGAAAAAGACGCGCGTGGATACGGCGAAGCGCTCTTCCTGCGCGCCGCGGCGAACGCTTACGCCCGTGCAGACCGTGTGAGCGCGGCCGGAAAGCGCGCGCAGCATACGCAGCGCGTCCTCCTCATCGCGCGGTTTGCCAAGACGGTCATTGCCCAAAAAGACCATCGTGTCCGCCGTGATGATGAGATCGTCGGGGGAGCAGAGGGCGGCTGCTGCGTCGCATTTTTTCTTTGCGATGTAGCGCACCGTGTCCTCGGGAGAAAGACCTTCCGGATAGCTCTCGTCAATGTCGAGCGAGAGGGTCTTAAAGTCCTCCACGCCGATGCGGGCGAGCAGCTCCTGACGGCGCGGGGATTGAGATGCCAAAACGATTGCCATGATATTGCCTCACTATTTGATAATAAAAAGTATAATCAAGATAAAAAATTACAATTCGGATTTATTCTGCGCCGCGGTAGAAGAGACCGCGCGTGATATTTTCCGGCGCATCGACGGCCTCGCCCTGATAGGCGCGCAGCATGCGCACGCAGTCCTCGGGCGATTCCGTCGTAAAGCGCAGGCAGGCATAGCGCAGTCCAAGGCTCTGCCAGTCGCGCGCCTTGTCCGCGAGGTAGAGAATTTTTCCGTTCTCGATCTCGCTGCGGCAGCCCCACGCGCGCAGCACGGGGAAGTGCTCGCCGCGGCGGTCGGTCAGCTCCGGCGCGCTTGCGCACGCGCCGTCCGCCGGGACGGACGCAGGGCGCTCCTGAAAGTATCGACAGCCGGACTCGTTTGCATTCAGGCAGTTCTCCGTGACCATGAGCGGGAGCCTGCCGTAGACAATGGCCTCGCAGGGCAGACACTTGCTGAGGTCGCGCAGCTGCGCGTCGCGCAGCTCGAAGGAAGCGCAGGCACTCGAAAGCCCCTCCTTCTTCCAGAAAGAGAGCGCGGCGGAGTTATAGACGTTCAGCGCCCAGTCGCCGTGGAGCGCTGCATCGAGTCCGCGCACGAGCGAGAGATGGCCGAGGTTGGCAATCGACACGCCCGTGACGCCCTTTTTGACGCCGTCTTCGAGCAGCGCGCGCAACATAGGCTCGTCCTGTGTGCGGTAGATGCGCGGCAAGAGCGCGAAAAAATCCGTCCTGCCGCGATAGGGTGCAAGGTCAAGCTGCGGCAGCAGCTCGACGGGGAGATAGACGCGCGCGGGGGAGAGAGCGATGAGCTCCTCGCTCAGCTGCGCGGCGCGGTGGAGAGAAACCGTCAGAAGCGGCTTTTCGGCGCTGTTTTTGACCGGCGTTGGCGGGACAAAGCCGAACGCGCGGCGCTCGGGCGCGGCGGTGCGCAGCGCTTCCATCTGCGAGAGCGCCTCGCGGCGCAGGGCGTTGAGCGCGCCCGCGCTGACGGCGAGGCCATCGTCCAGCGTGACCGCGCAAAAATCGACCGTAAACGCCGTGCCGCCGGTTTTTTTGAGGCGTGTTTCCACCTCTTCCGCCGTGAGCGCGCGGTTTCGCGCCGCCTCGGGCACATTTCCGGTGACGGTGAGCGCGTGGCCGTCCGGATCCGTTGCCGTCAGGCGCATCGGCTCTCCCGCGCGGATGGTGCAGTCGAACGTGAGCGGCACGAGCCGCAGGTCTTCCTTTTCATAGCGGGCGCGCAGCTCCCCAAACCAGTCCTCCGGCCATCTTGCGTTTTCCGGCCGCGTGCCGAACATCTCGCGCCCACGCGCACCGCGGTAATACCCCTCGGTGAAGCCGTCGCGCGAGAAGGCGAGGGCGAGCTTTTTCTGCTCGTCCTTCGTCGGCGCGCGATGCTCGCGCAGAAGGCGCGCGTAGATCTCCGTCACGGCGGCGACATATTCCGGGCGCTTCATGCGCCCTTCGATCTTGAGACAGGCAACGCCCATGTCCTGCATTTCGGGCACGAAGGGGGCAAGGCACGCGTCCTTCAAGCTCAGCGGGTGAGCGTTTGCCTTGCCGGAAAAGCCGTAGGGAAGCCGGCAGGGCTGGGCGCAGGCGCCGCGGTTGCCGCTGCGCCGCCCGATGACGGCGGACATCTCGCACTGGCCGCTGTAGCACATGCACAGCGCGCCGTGGACGAAGGTTTCGATCTCGATGGGGCTCTTTTTGCAGATCTCGGCAATTTCACCGCGGTTCAGCTCGCGCGCGAGCACCGCGCGCGTCATGCCGAGCCTTGCCGCTTCCTGAACGCCCGAGAGCGTGTGCAGGCTCATCTGCGTGGAAGCGTGCAGCGGCACGTCGGGGATGATTTTTTGCAGCGTCGCCAGAACGCCCCAATCCTGCACCAGGATCGCGTCCACGCCGTACGCCGAGGCAACGCGCGCCGCGTCGGCAAGCAGGGGCAGCTCGCGGTCGGTGACGAGCGTATTGAGCGTCAGATAGACCTTCACGCCCCGCAAATGGCAATAAGAGACCGCCGTGCGGAATTCCTCGTCGGAGAAGTTCCTCGCGCTGCGGCGCGCGTTGAACGCGCCGAAACCCATATAAACTGCGTCCGCGCCGCTCTGCACGGCGGCAACGAGCGCTTCCCGCCCGCCTGCGGGCGCCAACAGTTCAGTCGTCAAGGCTTACTTTTTCTGCTGCTGGAGCTTGAAGATCTCGCGCTTGAGTTCGCTGACCTCGTTTTTGGCCTGAGAAGCCTCGTCGAGGTACTGCTTGACCTGACGGCGCAGCGCGTCGCCGGCCTCGCGCTCCTTGAAAAGCTCGTCGGTGATGTTCACGGCGGTCAGCACGGCGGCGTCCGTGCGGCCGACCTTGGCAGAGTTGAGCAGCTCGCTCATCTTGTCGTTGACGTAGGAGCCGACCTTCTGCATGTAAGAGGGGGCTTCCTCGGCGACAAAGGTGTATTCCTCGTCGCAAATAGAGACGGTAATGCGGTTTTCCATGATTGTGTGCTCCTTTCTTCTTCGGCGTTGCACAAAAAAGGGCAATTTCCACCCATATAATCCCCAATAGTATAACACGAGAGTGAAAATGTGAAAAGGGGGCAGCAAAAATTTCATGTTTACGAACGGGAAAATTTCATGTAGAATGGTAGAATCGAATCGAGGCGAAAGGAGGCGGGGCGCATGGCAGGCTATGTGCTGCATCTGAACACGGAAGAAAACATCACGCTTTCTCCGGCAACGGTCAAGCGGTTGATCGCGGGTGGCAGCGGCGACGCGGCGCTTTTGTACCTCGCCATCCTGCACGCGCGCGGTGCAGCCGACGCGGAAAAGCTCGCGCGCGAGCTCAAGTGGGACGAAAGCCGCCTGCGCGCGGCGGAACAGGCGCTCTACGAGATGAAGCTCGTCGGCGCGCCGGAGAAAAAAGAGGAAGCGCCGCTTCCGCCGCAGCTCAACGAACCGCCCGAGTACACGCGCGAGGACATCGCGCGCAAGCTGGAGGGCGACGGGCGCTTTGCCTGCCTTTTGCGCGAGGTGGAGCACAAGCTCGGCCCACTTTCGACGCCGTCGGTCAAAAAGCTCCTTGGGCTTTACGAAAATCTCGGCCTGCCGGCGGACGTGGTCTACACGCTGGTGAACTACTGCATCGGCAAAAAGGAGCAGCAGTTCGGCGAGGGGCGGCTGCCCAACATGCGCGAGATCGAAAAAGAGGGCTACGTCTGGGCGCGCAAGGAGCTCTTTTCCATCGAAAAGGCCAGCGAGTACATGAAGCGCGAGCAGGCGCTGCGCGGGAAATATCCCGAGTACATGGCGGCGCTGCGTATGCAGGGCCGCGCGAGCGCGCCGAGCGAGGAAAAGTATCTCTCCGCGTGGGCGGAGATGGGCTTTCCGGTGGAAACGGTGGCCGAGGCCTACGACCGTACGATCCTGCACTGCCACGAGTTCCGCTGGCCGTACTGCAACGGCATTTTGAAGCGCTGGCACGAAAAGGGCCTGCACACGCTCGCCGAAGTGAAGGCTGAGAACGCCAAGGAGCAGAGCAAGCCGAAGAAGAACACCAACGACGGCGGCAACGCCTGGATGAAGGAATACCTGAACCAGTAACGAAAGCGGGGGAAGAACGATGTCTTATGACGGGCGGCTGATGCGTCAGGCGCTGGCGCGCTTTGACGAGGACAAGCAGCGCCGCGCGGAAAACTTCCGCGCACGCGAGCGCGCGATCTACACAAAATGCCCGCGCATCGAGGAGATCGACCGCGAGCTGTCGCACACGATGGCGAAGATCATCGCCTCGGGGCTGCGCCGCGGCACAGACCCGCGCCCGGCGATCGAGGCGCTGCGGGAGGAAAACCTCAATTTGCAGCAGGAAAAGCGCCTCCTCCTGACGCAGATGGGGCTGCCGAGCGATTATCTGGAGGAAAAGCCCAAGTGCCCGCGCTGCGGCGACACGGGCTTTCTCGGCAGCGAGGTCTGTTCGTGTCTGCGCGCCTACTACGCAAGCGAGCAGAACAAGGAGCTTTCGGGGCTTTTGGATCTCGGCTCGCAGTGCTTTGAGAATTTTAACTTCGATTACTATTCTCCGCTGCCGGATGCGGAGCTTGGCGTATCGCCGCGCACGAACATGGAGCGCGTGTATGATATCTGCCAGGACTATGCGCACGAATTTTCGCCCAAGAGCGGCAGCCTTCTGCTCACCGGCGGCACGGGGCTGGGGAAAACCTTTCTCTCTGCGTCCATCGCGCGCGTGGTGAGCGCGAGCGGACACAGCGTCGTGTACGACACGGCGGGGCATATCTTCTCCCGCTTTGAAGCGCAGAAGTTCGGCCGCGACGACGGGGAGGCCGACAGCGCCGTGAGCCGTGCGCTCGGCTGCGACCTGCTGATCCTCGACGATCTCGGCACCGAGCTGATGACGAGCTTCGTCCACAGCGCGATGTATCAGATCGTCAACACCCGCCTCATCACGGGGAAAAAGACCGTTATCTCCACGAATCTGAGCCCCGACGAGCTCGGGCGGCGCTACGGCGCGCCGGTGCTCTCGCGTTTGCAGGGCGAGTATCAGATCCTCCTCTTTTTCGGCGAGGATATCCGCCGGCAGAAGAGAAAATAAAAAATCGGCCGCTCTGCCTTTGAAGCAGGGCGGCTCTTTTTTGCGCTTTCGGAAAAAAGAACTTGCCTTTGCTGCGCGGGGGGGATATAGTCATCATATAGGATATAAAGATTTTATAAAGAAATTGCGTTTTGCGGGAAGGAGCGGAACAATGAAACGAATCTGGTCACTGTGCGCCCTGTTGGCGCTGCTGTGCGCGCTGACGATCCCGGCCATGGCCGCTGCGGGCGGCGAAACGAGCAGCGAGATGTCGGTGCAGACGCTGAGCGAGGTGGAAGGAGCCGACGAGTCGGAGGAGAACAGCTCGAAGATCCGCAAGATCTGGGCGGTCGCGGGGCTGATCGGCGTGACGTGCTTCGCCGGCGCGCTCGGCATGGCGCACGCCGTTGCAAAGGCGGCGGAAAATATCGCCGAGCAGCCCGAGGCGTCGGGGCAGATCCGCACGTCAATGATGATGGGACTTGTGTTCATCGAAACGGTCATCATCTATGCGCTGATCGTGGCGATCCTCATCATTTTTGTGCTGTAAATCGCAGAAAATAACAGAAGAAAACCAAAGGCGGGAGAGGGCGAAGAACCCCTCTTCCGCTGCGCTTTTTCCACCAGAACGGACGGGAATGAAATTTGCATTAAGAAAATGCAAAGAAGCCGCAAAAAGAGAACGCACATTTTGCAGGAAGCCTTGCATTTTGTTCATGCGAGTGGTATAAATAAGGCTGCCTTTTAAGATGAAAACTGGGCGAGTGAGACAAAGGGGGTAAGATGCGTGGATAAGAAAAAGCGAACGCGGGAGCTGATCGTGTTCGCAGGTCTTGTGCTGGCGCTTTTGGCGGGCTGCCTGCTCGCGCCGTCAGGCGGCGGGGAGAGTGAGTCGATCCAGGAGGTCATGCGCGACGCGGTGCTGCACGAGCAGAACAAGGTGAGCCTCTTCGGTTTGACCGAGGTGAATCCGGGGCTTATTTCTGCCTACATCGTGACGGGCATTCTGATCGTGTTTGGTTTGATCTGCCGGTTCTTTGTGATCCCCAGGTTCCAATACGTGCCGGGAAAGTTCCAGCTCCTTTTGGAGCAGCTCGTCGGATTGTTCGACGGCCTTGCCGAGGGGAGCAGCCCGCACCGGAACAAATTCCTGCGGGGATATATTTTCTCGGCGGGCGTCTACATCTTTGTCGGCACGCTCTTTGAGCTGCTCGGCGTGCAGGCGGTGACCACGTCCGGGCTGACGATCAGCCTTCCCGCGCCGCTGTCCGATATCAACGGGGCGATCGCCATGGGCTGCATGAGCTACGGCGTGATCCTCTTCGGCGGGTTGATTGCCGCGGGGCCGGGCGGCTTCCTGCACGCGCTCAAGGATTTTTCGCTGCCCGTTTCAATGAGCTTCCGACTCTTCGGCGCGCTGCTCTCCGGCGCACTCGTGACGGAGCTGGTGTATTATTATGCGGCGCTTTCCTATGTGCTGCCGGTGATCGTCGGCGTGCTGTTCACGCTGCTGCACGCGCTGATCCAGGCATATGTTCTGACGATGCTGGTCTCTACGTTCTACGGGGAATCCACCGAGAAGCACGCGAAAGCACCAAAATCCGGAAAGGTCAAAAAATCCCGCAGCAAAACGGCTGCGTGAAGAAAGAGGTAAATTTGCCATGAAAAACATGAAAAGATTTGCAGCGCTGATGATGCTGCTCTGCGCGCTGATGATCTGCACCATTCCGGCCTTCGCTGCCGGCGAAAGCGATGCTGCCAAAAACGCGACCGAAGCGGTGGCGGACGAGAGCGGCGAAAACGACGTGACCTCTGCCAAGGCCATGGGTTCGGGTCTGATGATCGGCATTGCGTGCCTCGGCGGCGCGCTGGCCATGGGCATCGCCGTGGCCAGATCGAGCGAGGCCATTGCCCGCCAGCCTGAGGCGACGGGGCAGATCCGCACGTCGATGATGATGGGTCTTGTGTTCATCGAAACGGTCATCATTTACGCGCTGATCGTGGCGATCCTCATCATCTTCGTCCTTTGATGAAGAAAACGCCCAAGAAGGAGGGGCTTTTGCATGCCGCTTAATATCAATTTGCAGCAGATCCTGCTGCACGCGCTGAACTTTGTCATTCTCTTCGGCGCGCTGTATTTCCTTCTCTACAAGCCTGTGAGAGACTTCATGGACAGCCGCAAGGCGTACTATGAGAAGATGGACGCAGATGCCAAGGCCGCGCTTGCGCAGGCGGAAAAGACGAAGGAGGACTTCGCCGCGCAGCTGAAAGGCGCGGACGAGGAGATCGCGCGCCGCCAGCGCGAGGCGAACGACGCTTTGCAGCATGCGGTGGACGAGCGCCGCGCGCAGGCCGAGCAGCAGGCGGAAGAGATCATCAAAAAGGCGCACGATGCCGCCGCGAGCGAGCACGAGCGCGTGATGGAGCAGGCCAGGGGCGAGATCGCCGAACTGATGAGCGCCGCGGCGGAAAAGCTGGTGCTTTCCAGCACGTCGGACGCTTACGACAAGTTCCTGGACACGGCGGAGGAGCGCAAGAACAATGGCTGAGCGCACGGAGCATCTTGAGGCCGTTCTTCGTTCTGCCGAGCGCCCGACACCGGCGCAGGAGAAACGATTTTTTGCCTTTCTTGCCGAAAAGTACGGCGAGGGAACGACGCTCGTCTGGCAGAAGAGCGACGCCTATCCCGGCGGCTTTCGCCTCGAAGCGGGCGCGGAGGTCTACGACTGGAGCGCGGGCGGCAGACTGAGCCAGTTCAAGAGCGCGCTGGAAAAGCTTGCTGCCGCGCAGGGCGATGTGATCCCGCTTTTGAAGGAAACGGTGCTCTCGTGGACGCCGGATGTGCTTGCCCAGGAGGTTGGCACGGTTTTGACCGTGGGCGACGGCATCGCCCGCGTGGACGGACTTTCCGGCGCGGCCTACGGCGAGGTGCTGCTTTTCGACGGCGGCGTGCGCGGCATGGTGCAGGATCTTTCGGAGGAGAGCGTCGGCTGTATCCTCTTTGACGACGACGCGAGCATCTGTGCGGGCAGCACGGTGCGCCGCACCGGGCGCACGGCAGGCGTCCCCGTGGGCGAGGGATTCCTCGGCCGCGTGGTAAACGCGCTCGGCGTACCCATCGACGGCGGCGGAGAGATCCGCGCCGACGGTTACCGCGCTGTGGAAAGCCCCGCCCCCGGCATCATCGACCGTAAGAGCGTCGACACGCCGCTTGAAACGGGCATTCTCTGCGTCGACTCGATGTTTCCCATCGGGCGCGGGCAGCGCGAGCTCATCATCGGCGACCGCCAGACCGGCAAGACCGCCATCGCCCTTGATACCATCGTCAACCAGAAGGGCAAGGGCGTCATCTGCATCTATGTTGCCATCGGACAGAAGGCGAGCTCCGTCGCCCAGCTCAGAAAGACGCTGGAATCGCACGGCGCGATGGACTATACGATCATCGTCAACGCCTCGGCGAGCGATGCCGCGCCGCTGCAATATGTTGCGCCCTACGCGGGCTGCGCCATGGGCGAGTACTTTATGCACAAGGGGCGCGACGTGCTGATCGTCTACGACGATCTTTCCAAGCACGCCGTCGCCTACCGCGCGATGAGCCTGCTGCTGGAGCGTTCGCCCGGCCGCGAGGCCTACCCCGGCGACGTATTCTATCTGCACTCCCGCCTGCTTGAGCGCGCGGCGCACCTGAGCGATGAAAAGGGCGGCGGCAGCATCACGGCGCTGCCGATCATCGAGACACAGTCGGGCGACGTGTCGGCCTATATCCCGACGAACGTCATTTCTATTACCGACGGTCAGCTTATTTTGGAATCGCGCCTGTTCTTCTCCGGCCAGCGGCCGGCGGTGAACGTGGGTCTGTCCGTGTCCCGCGTGGGCGGCGACGCGCAGACCAAGGCGATGAAAAAGGCGGCCAAGACGATCCGCCTTGACCTCTCGCAGTACCGCGAGATGGAGTCGTTCACGCAGTTTGCCAGCGACCTTGACGAATCGACCAAAAAGCTGCTTGCCTACGGGCAGGGGCTGACGCGCATGCTGCGACAGAAGCAATTCCGCCCCTACAAGCAGTATGAGCAGGTCATTCTGCTCGTTGCGGGGCTGAGCCACACGTTTGCGGAGATCCCGGCGGAAAAGCTCGACGGCTTTTTGCCGCTCCTGCTGCGGCACTTTGCCGATACGCAGGGCGCGCTGTGCCGCGCCATCGAGCAGACGGGCCTTCTCAGCGACGAGCAGCAGGCGCAGATCGTTGAGATCGCCAAGGCGTTTGTCAAAGAAAATTTTCAAAGTTGAGCAAGTGAGGTGAGAGGACATGGCGGGCATGAAGGAGATCCGCGGACACATTGAAAGCATCAAAAGCACGCAAAAGGTGACGAACGCGATGTACCTCATCGCCTCGACCAAAATGCGGCGGGCGAAGGAAGATCTTGAAAAAACGCGCCCGTTTTTTGACGCGCTGACGGGGGAGATCGAGCGCATTTTCCAGCGCGGGGGCGAGATCAGAAGCCCCTATGTGTTCTGCGGCGATGCGGACGATTCCGATCAGTCCGGCACATACGCCTATCTGGTCGTCACGGCGGACCGCGGCCTTGCGGGCGCTTACAACCAGAATGTCATTCAGGAAACGCTGGGGCGGATCAAAAGCCATTCCGACAGCCGCGTTTTCGTGGTGGGCGACAACGGCCGGCAGTTTTTTGCAAGCCACGGCGTACCGATGGAAAAGAACTTTCAGTACACCGCGCAGAGCCCCACGCTGCGCCGCGCCCGCGAGATCACGGCAAAGCTCCTCGACCTTTTTGACCGCGGGAAGATCTCCAAACTCTATATGGTTTATACGGACTTTGAAAACGGCATGGAGATGAGCGTACACACCACAAGGCTCCTGCCGCTGGAGAGCGGAGAGTTTGAGGGCGGCGCGCCTCTGCCGCATATCAGATTTGAACCATCGGCCGAGGAGGTGCTCGCCAAGATCGTTCCGGCGTATATCACGGGCTTCCTCTATTCGGCGATGGTACACAGCTTCTGCGCTGAGCAGAACGCGCGCGCCTCCGCGATGGACGCTGCCAACCGGAACGAGGACGACATGCTGCGGGAGCTGCAATTCGAGTACAACCACGAGCGGCAGAGCGCCATTACAAGCGAGATCACCGAGGTCTCGGCCGGTGCGCGCAGCAGGCAGAACCGCATGAGAAAGGAGGCGCAGCAGCATGCGCACGGGTAAGATCATTCAGGTATCGGGCAGCGTAGTGGACGTGCGCTTTCCGCAAGGCGGCCTGCCGCGCATTCGCGAGGCATTGTCCGTTGAGGTGGACGGCGCGCGCCGCGTGATGGAGGTCGCGCAGCACCTGAGCAGCGATACGGTGCGCTGCATCATGCTTTCGGGCAGCGAGGGCCTTGCGCGCGGCATGGACGTGACGGGCGAGGGCAGCGGACTGCGCGTGCCCGTCGGCAAATGTACGCTTGGGCGGCTGTTCAACGTCTTCGGCGACGTCATCGACGACGGTGCGCCCATCGGCGCGGACGAGCCGCGCCGCAGCATCCACAGAAAGCCGCCGGCTTTTGCCGAGCAGAACCCCGGCGTTGAAATTCTGGAAACGGGCATCAAGGTCATCGACCTCTTGGAGCCTTATCCGCGCGGCGGCAAGATCGGCCTTTTCGGCGGCGCGGGCGTCGGCAAGACGGTGCTCATTCAGGAGCTGATCCACAACATCGCCGTGGAGCACGGCGGCTACTCGATCTTCACGGGCGTTGGCGAGCGCAGCCGCGAGGGAAACGACCTCTGGAACGAGATGCACGAGAGCGGCGTTATCGACAAGACTGCCCTCGTTTTCGGTCAGATGAACGAAGCGCCGGGCGTCCGCATGCGCGTGGCACTCACGGGTCTTACGATGGCGGAATACTTCCGCGACGAGGAGCAGCGCGACGTGCTGCTGTTTATCGACAATATCTTCCGCTTTGTGCAGGCGGGCAGCGAGGTTTCTACCCTGCTCGGGCGCATGCCCTCCGCCGTCGGCTATCAGCCGACGCTTGCCAACGAAATGGGCGAGCTGCAAGAGCGCATCACCTCCACAAAAAGCGGCTCGATCACGTCCGTGCAGGCGGTCTATGTTCCGGCGGACGATCTGACCGACCCCGCCCCCGCCACAACCTTTACCCATCTCGACGCGACGACGGTCCTGAGCCGTAAGATCGCCGAGCAGGGACTTTATCCCGCGGTCGACCCGCTGGAATCGTCCTCCCGCATTCTCGAGGAGGATATTGTGGGCGAGCGGCATTACCGCATTGCCCGCGGCGTGCAGGCCACGCTGCAAAAATACCGCGAATTGCAGGATATCATCGCCATTCTCGGCATGGACGAGCTGAGCGACGCAGACAAGCTTACGGTCAACCGCGCGCGCAAGATTCAGCGCTTCCTTGCCCAGCCGACCTTTGTTGCCGAAAAGTTCACCGGCCTTCCGGGCGTATATGTGCCGCTGGAGGAAACGCTGCGCGGCTTTGAAGCGATCCTCTCCGGCGAGATGGACGGTTATCCCGAAATGGCATTTTACAATGTCGGCACGCTCGACGATGCGCTTGCCAAGGCGAAGAAGATGGAAAGCGGGGAAGTGTGATGAACACGTTTCACCTTCGTATTCTTGCGCCGGAGCGTACATTTTTCGACGGCGCCTGCGCCTCGCTCACCGTGCCGACGATCGACGGCATGTACGGCGTGATGGCGCAGCATGAGGACGTTGTGATCGCGATCGTCCCCGGCAAGCTGACGCTGCGGGGACAGAACGGCGATGAGCAGATCGCCGCCGTATCCGAGGGACTTCTCAAGATGGAAAACGGGGAAGCGCTGCTGCTGGTGGACACGATCGAGCGGCCGGAGGAGATCGATCTGCGCCGCGCCGAGGAGATGGCCGCCGCTTCGCGCGCCGAGCTTGACGCCAGGCACAGCGAGCAGGAGCAGGCGCTTGCCCGCGCGCGCATCGCCCGCGCCGTGAGCCGCATGCACGTCAAGCGCGACGGGAAATAAAGAGAAAAAAGATCCGCGTTTTCAAAAACGCGGATCTTTTTTGCCCTCTTCGCCCGGATTCGCCGCGTTTTGCACACAATTTGTGCTAAAAGTGGAGAAAAAGGAGGGGAAATCCATGGAAATGTCCGCAAAAAAGCAGCTGTTCCCGCGCCGCGTGCTCGAGCTGAGCGTTGACGCGCTGCGCCCCAATCCCAACCAGCCGCGCGTGGAGTTCGACGAGGATTCCCTGCGCGCGCTGAGCGACAGCATTCGCCGCTACGGGATCTTGCAGCCGCTGACCGTCCGCCGCACGGACGAAGGCTATGAGCTCATCGCCGGGGAGCGGCGGCTGCGCGCGGCAAAGCTTGCGGGGCTGCGCGAGGTGCCGTGTCTGCTTGCCCGCTCGAGCGAGGAGGAGAGCGCGCTGCTTGCGCTTGTGGAAAATTTGCAGCGCCGCGACCTGCATTATCTCGAAGAGGCGGCCGCCATCGCGCGGCTCATCTCGTCCTACGGCCTTTCGCAGGAGCAGGCGGCGGAAAAGCTGGGGAAATCCCAGTCCGCCGTTGCCAACAAGCTGCGTCTGCTGCGCCTGTCACCGGACTGCACGCGCCTGCTGTGCGCGCATGACCTTTCCGAGCGGCACGCCCGGGCGCTGCTGCGCCTTGCCGATGAGGAGGATCGCCTGCATGCCTTGCAGACCATTATCCGCCGCGGCTGCAATGTTGCCCAGAGCGAAGCGCTCATCGAGGAAATGCTGAAGAGAAAGCAAACATCGCCGCGCCTGCCGACCTATGTTGTCAAAGATGTGCGTATTTTCCTCAACACGATCCGCCATTCTCTCGGCCTAATGCAGCGGGCGGGCGTGGAGGCCGATATGCAGCGCGAGGACACGGAGGAGAATATTCTTTTGACCATTCGGATCCCGAAATGTGCAAAGCGCTGAGAAAAAAGTTGAAATTGTCACCCTTTTGTGATTCTTTTTCTCCTGTTCTGTGATATACTGATGCAGTCGGCGGGGAAAGCCCCACCGCAAAGAACGGAAGAAACAGGGAGGAGCCAGAGATGGAAGAAAACATCGGCGCCTTTGAGGAAAAGAAAAGGAAAAAGGGCGGCAAGCGCCTGATGAAGCCGGAGAAGGCCGTCAGAGCGTCTGCGGAGTCCTGCGGCGAGACGCCGCCGCGCGTTCCACGTGAAACATCAGGGAAGGCGGGCAAGGTCATCGCCATTGTCGCCGCCGTGTTGGCGGCGGGCTATTTGGGCTTTGGCGCATGGGTGTCGGCGGGGCAGTGCATTTACCCCAACGTGATGCTCGGCGAGGTCAACTACGGCGGCATGAGCGAGCAGCAGGCCGCGCAGCAGCTCAAAGCGAGCGTTGCACAGGCGAGGGGCGCGGGCGTCGACTTCGTTCTGCCCGACGGCACAGAGGTCGCGCACGTGGCGCTCAACGAGATGCCGGAGCACGTCGACTTTGACGGTCTTGCCAAGCAGATCTACATTGTCTACGGCTGCAACGACAGCATTTTCACAGCGGGAGCAAAGTATCTGCGCGCGCTCGTCAAGCCGCAGGACGCTGCAACGACGGTGGGATTATATTATTCTCCCAATCAGCTTGGCAGTCTGGTCGACACGCTGTGCGATGACATAACCTGCGATCCGGTGGAATTTGCCATTCACGTGACCGAGGACGGTAAGGTCAGCGTTACGAAGCCGATGGACGGCCGCGCCGCGACCGACACCGCGAAAGAGCAGCTCAGTATGTATCTTGGCGGCGCGTACCTCAGCGGCGGCAAGCCGTCTGAGATCGTGCTGAAAAGCGCCGCGGAGGGCGGCGTTTACGATGTGATCCCCGCGCAGGAGGCCGATCTTGCCGCGCAGCGCGAGGCGATCATCGGGCAGAAGGTCAACGCGTCCTTTGATAAGGAAAGCGGCACCGTCGTGCCGGGACACGCGGGGGTGGATTTTGCACTCTCTGACCTGCAAGCCGCCTATGACAAAGCTGCGGCGGGGGAGACCGTCGATGTGCCGAACGCCGCGGTCGAGCTGCCGGACGTGACGACCGAGCAGCTTGAGCGGGTGATCTTCCGCGACGAGCTCAGCTCTTATACCACGAAGGTCGGCGGCGCACCCGGCCGCCGCGCGAACGTCAAGCTCACCGCCTCGCGCATCAACGGCTACATTATGAACGCCGGCGAAACGATGAAATACGGCCCGCTCGTCACGCCCTTTACCGCGGCGAACGGCTACAGCCCCGCGCCGGGCTACATGCAGGGCAAGACCGTTGACATGGTCGGCGGCGGCGCGTGCCAGGCGAGCTCTACGCTCTATGCCGCCGCGCTCTACGCCAACCTTGAGATCGTGCAGCGCACGAACCACGGCTTTGCCTCCGACTACATCGGCCTCGGCCTTGACGCGACGGTCGCCGAGGGCGGCCCTGAGTTTGAGTTCCGCAACAATACCGATTATCCCATCAAGGTCTGCGCCGAGTATACGACGAGCGGCAACAAGAATTATCTCAAGATTACCATCCTCGGCACCAAGGTGGACGACACCTATGTGAAGATCCGCGCCGACGTGCTTGAGACCGTTCCGTTTACGGAGGAGATCATCGAAACGGACGAGCTGGCTCCCGGCGAGCGCAAGGTCGAGCAGACCGCCTACACCGGCTACAAGGTAAAGACCTACCGCAATGTCTACTCCGGCGACGGCAAGCTCATCTCCTCGACCTTTGAGGCGAACAGCAACTACAAGGCGCGCAACCGCATCGTGTACGTCGGCAAGTCCGCCGTCACGGTGCCGACCGACCCCGGCGTGACCGCGCCGGTCGACCCCGGAACCACCGCGCCCATCGATCCCACCGTGCCAGTCGACCCCGGCACGACCACCGATCCCGGTGTGACCGACCCCGGCGCCACGACGGAGCCGCCCGTTGTGGAAATGGAGCGCCCCGGCTGGCTCGATACGGGATTGGACTGAGAATTTTATAAAAAAGAGGGCGATTCTCTCATGTGAGAGGATCGCCCTCTTTCTCACGCTCGCTGCGCCTGGCAGGGAACGAAAAAAGGATCACTGTTTCTTGCGGATCAGAATGAACGGGGTGCACTGGTCGTCCTGACCGGCGGGGTTATCGCGAATGATCTCGCAGAGCTGCTCGTCGGTGAGGGTCACGCAGTCGGCCTTGCCGAGAATGTCGCGCGTGAGGTCGTTGGCATCAACGATCATCGCGCGCACGCCAGTCTTTTCGAAGATCTCATTACAAACGCCTGAGGGATTTTCAGGGATGCGAATGCCGTAATCGCCGTAAACCGGGAACACGTCGGGGTAGAAGCCATCGAGTCCCGTGACCTCCATGCCGACCATATCATAGAAAATGCCGTGCTTGCCCACGAGCTTGCCGAAGCCCGCGCAGATGGCGGCCCAGAGGACCTTCCATGCGCCGCACTCGTCGATGGCGAACTGCATCTTGCACACCTCGCCCACGCCGATGCCGGCGCTGTTGTGCTGAATGGCAAAGCGGCTGAGGAACTTTGCCAGCCACGAGATCTTCATATCCTTGCGATAGACCACGCGCTTCTGGCACAGGGCGATGATCTTTTCGCTGATGCTCAGAAGGTCGCCCTCTTCATAGAGGGGCTTGACGTAGCGGTTGACAAGCTCGATATAATCCTCGCCGATCTCGACAAAGTGCGTCTGAATGGCGTGGCGAAGATAAATGCCCGTGGAAGTCTCGATTTCGACACTCTTGGAGCCGTTTGCAACAAAATCCATAAAAAAGCCTCTTTCGTGCAAAATTTGGGATCCGTCAATAGAACCGATGGTATTGTACCACAAAATCTGCAAAATGCTACTATAAATTGCAAAAATCCAAAAAAGAAATGAACGCGCCGCCCGCGGCGCGTTTGCAGCGCAGCGGGCGGCGTGTATCAAAGAAAAAAGAGAGTTTGGAAAGGCCGTTTCCGGCCGGAAGAGCGTTACTTTTCGGTGATGACCTTGAGCACCTTTTCGTAGCTTTCCTGCGCCACGGGAATGGCGTGTGCAAGCAGCTCTTCGCCCCTTTTGCAGCACTCATCGGCAAAGGCCTTGTCCTTCAGGGAGGAAAGGTTGATGAGCACGTTCAGCCATGCGCTCTGCATGGCGGTCTTGAGTGTGAGCGCGGCGATGCCAAGATCGCTGACGACGTTCGGGTTTGTCGTGCCGACAAGCTCGGCACAGAGGTCGATGGCCTCGGCGCAGATCTCCATCATCGTCAGCGGCACCTGCGTGCAGCTGCGGAAGCTTGCCTGCACGGCGCCGCGGCGAATGGCCTTGTGCGCGTCGTCGTCCTTCGGGAGGGCGAGCGATTCGATCAGAACGTCGAAGACCTCGCTGTCGCGGTTCATGACGTCGACAAAGCGCTCCTTGAGCTCATTGCCCTTGGCAATGGCGTCCAGAAGGCGCTCGCGGTCGTTCTCAAAGCCCTTCTTGTCCAGCGTCAGGCCGTTGACCATCATCGTCAGCGCGACGCCGACGCCGCCGGCAAGACCGGCCACAGCGCCGCCGCCGGGCGCGGGAGTGCCTGAACCGACCTCGTTGATGAGCTCGGTAACTTTCATATCTGCGATCTTCATAGCGTTCCTCCCGGTAATTTTAGAGTCAGAAGAGAATATGTCAGGAAGAGGCGGATGGTTCCGCCTCTTCCTTGGGGATCAAAAGAGTAAAATCTGTGAGGCAGCCGTTTCTTAGAACAGGCCGGTGATCTTGCCATTGGCGTCGATGTCGATGCGCTCGGAAGCGGGAACCTTGGGAAGACCCGGCATGGTCATGATGTTGCCGGTCTTGGCAACCAGGAAGCCGGCACCGGCGTTGACCTTGATCTCGCGGACGGTGATCTTGAAGCCGCGGGGAGCGCCCAGCTTGGTCTGATCGTCGGAGAAGGAGAACTGCGTCTTGGCCATGCAGATGGGCATCTTGTCGAAGCCGAGCTCGGTGAGCTGAGCAGCCTGCTTCTTGGCGTCGCCGGCGAGCACCACGCCGTCAGCGCGGTAGACCTTGGTGGCGATCTTGTTCAGCTTCTCTTCGATGGAATCCTCCAGGTCGTAGACGAACTGGAAGTGATCGTTGGTGGTGTCCTCAGCGAGGCGGATAACTTCCTCAGCCAGAGCCTTGCCGCCCTCGCCGCCCTTGGCCCAGACCTCGGACAGACGGACGTTGACGCCCTGCTCCTTGCACTTGGCCTCAACGAGGTCGAGCTCGGCCTTGGTGTCGGTCGGGAAGGCATTGATGGCGACGACGCAGGGAAGACCGTAGACGTTCTTCACGTTGTCGACGTGCTGGAGGAGGTTGGGCAGGCCCTTCTCGAGAGCCTCGAGGTTCTCGCTGTTGAGCTCAGCCTTGGGCACACCGCCGTGATACTTGAGGGCGCGGACGGTGGCAACGATGACAACAGCGTCGGGGTGGAAGCCACCGGCACGGCACTTGATGTCGAGGAACTTCTCGGCGCCCAGGTCAGCAGCGAAGCCGGCCTCGGTGACGGTGTAATCGGCGAGCTTCATCGCGGTCTCAGTGGCCTGAATGGAGTTGCAGCCGTGGGCAATGTTGGCGAAGGGGCCGCCGTGGATGAAAGCGGGGGTGTGCTCGAGCGTCTGGACCAGGTTGGGCTTGATGGCGTCCTTCAGGACGGCAGCCATAGCGCCCTCGGCCTTCAGGTCATGAGCGGTGATGGGCTGACCGGCGCGGTTGTAGGCGACGACCATCTTGGCAAGACGGGCCTTCATGTCAGCAAGGTCGGTAGCGAGGCACAGAACGGCCATGATCTCGGAGGCAACAACGATGTCGAAGCCGTCCTCGCGGGGCACGCCGGAGGCCTTGCCGCCGAGACCGCAGACGATGTGACGCAGCTGACGGTCGTTCATATCGACAACGCGCTTCCAGGGGATATTGCGCACGTCGATGTCGAGAAGGTTGCCCTGCTGGATGTGGTTGTCGATCAGGGCAGCCATGAGGTTGTTGGCGATGCCGATGGCGTTGAAGTCGCCGGTGAAGTGCAGGTTGATGTCCTCCATGGGGACGACCTGAGCGTAGCCGCCGCCGGCAGCGCCGCCCTTGACGCCGAACACGGGGCCCAGAGAGGGCTCGCGCAGGCAGACGATGGTGTTCTTGCCGAGCTTGTTGAGCGCGTCAGCAAGGCCGACGGAAGTGGTGGTCTTACCCTCGCCGGCGGGGGTGGGGCTGATGGCGGTAACGAGAACCAGCTTGGACTTGCGGGGCAGGTCCTTCAGGGCGTGGATGTCGACCTTGGCCTTGTAGTGGCCGTAGTTCTCGAGCTGCTCGGGCTTGATGCCCACCTTAGCAGCAACTTCCTCGATGGGGAGCATTTGGGACGCCTGGGCGATTTCAATGTCGGTCATGGGAATTACCTCCTGATTTTTTAAGTATCTAAAACGCAGAGAATTCTCTCTAATTGACAATTGGAATTATATCCGAAGGCGGGGAAAAGGTAAACGATTTTGCAAGCCTCTTTTTTTCAAAAACCTTAAAAAATTAAGTGTTCTTTTTCCTCCCTGAAAAAAGAGAAAAAGGGGGGATTTTGGGAGATTTTTGCCGCCCGCACCGCGCACAGAAAGGCGAAAGCGACGGACGGGGGACGCATTCTGTCATTTGCGCGGGGCTTTACAGCGTGATGCGTACAGGCTCGTCCAGCGTGACCTTACCGCCGATGTGAGCCGCGACGACCTTGCCGCCCTGCCGCTCGACGCTCGCGCGGACGACGCCCGCAGGCTGAATATAGTCGCAGGAAAAGCCGCCGTTTTCCATCTGCTCGCTCTGCGCGACCGCACAGGCGACGCTGCCGCTGCCGCAGCTGCCCTCCCAGACAAGGCTGTTCGTATCGATCACCTTAACGAGCGGCGTCATGCGGTGTGTTTCCGCATCTAAGAAAATGACACCGCAGGCATCCAGCCCTGCAATTTGGGAAAAGACGGGCTCGACCGCGCGGAAGAACTCTTCGCTCGGTTTCACGCCCTCGACCACAAGGTGGGCAATACCTGTTAAGTCAACAAGCGTCCCCTCGTGACCGTTTGCGGTGACGCGCTGAACGCTGCGCGGGCAAGGCATCTCGGCGCGCGCCGTGCCTGCTGCCAGATCGACCTGCACGGTTACGATATGGTCGCAGCCGCTCACGCGCAGCTTAACGGAAGAAAGTCCTCCCTTTTGCCGGGCAATGTACATGCCGTAGGCGCGCGTTGCGTTGCCGCAGAATTCGCCGCCCATCATCTCCATATGCCCGTCCGCGTCATCTTCCGCAGGGCAGACATAGCCGACCTGCTCGGCCTTGAGCGCCGGAATCGCCATGATCTTCTCCGCGATGGCGGCGCGCTGTGCCTTTTCGACTTGGTCGAGCACGAAGATCGTGATGTTCCCCGCGGGATCCGCCCGCAGGATATTGAGTTCCATGGCAGTTCCCTCCGTTTCTATCAAAATTAGACAAAAAGATGGTGTAAAGCCTATTAAGACTTTACACCACCTTGCATTGTATTGTCAACTATTTACGCCGCGCACAGTGCGTTTGCGGCACAAAGAGCACGATTTCGATTATTCGAAGTCGGGGATATACTCCTTGACGATGTCGAGCAGCTCGCCGGAGCGGATCATCTCTTCCACCGCACGGATGTCAGGCCAGATCTCGCGGTCGATCTCGTAGAAGGCGACCTTCTCGCGGACGTGCTGGTAGAGAGCCTCGTGCAGCGGGGTCATGCCCTGGCCGTGGGTGTTCAGGCGGCGACGGATATCGATGGCCTGGCAGGCGGTCATCAGCTCGTCGGCGAGGACGTCCTGCGTGTTCTGCAGGATCATCTTGGCCTTACGGGCAGCAGTGGTACCCATGGAGACGATATCCTCCTGGTTGGCGGAAGAGGGGATGGAGTCGACGGAAGCGGGGTGAGCGTAGATCTTGTTCTCGCTGACCATGGAAGCGGCAGCGTACTGAACGATCATGAAACCGGAGTTGACGCCGGCCTTGGTGGTCAGGAACGCGGTCAGGCCGTTGGACAGAGCCGGGTTGACCATACGCTCGGTGCGGCGCTCGGAAGCGTCGGCCAGCTCGCTTGCGGCGATGCCGAGGAAGTCGAACGGCAGGGCCATGGGCTCGCCATGGAAGTTACCGCCGGAGATAACAGCCTCGTCGTCGAGGAACATCAGCGGGTTATCGGTGACAGCGTTGAGCTCGATCTCGACCTTCTCGCGGACATAGTCGAGAGCGTCACGGCAGGCACCGTGCAGCTGCGGGATGCAGCGCAGGGCGTAAGCGTCCTGAACGCGATCCTTCTGGCAGTTGTCGAGGATCTCGGAGCCGTCGAGCAGCTTGCGCATGTTCGCGGCGACGAGCATCTGGCCCTTCTGGCCGCGCACCTGATGGATGCGGGGGTCGAAGGCGTTGCG
>DPGF01000121.1:0-1858 GCA_003522105.1 Oscillibacter sp. | reverse complement strand
GCGGCGCAGATGGTGTCGTACAGAGCGAGAGCACCGACGGAGGTCATCGCGCAGGTACCGTTCGTCATGCCGAGGCCTTCCTTGGAGACCAGGGTGTCGAGCGTCTTGATGCCAGCCTTGGCCATGGCCTCAGCGCCGGGCATCTTCACGCCCTCGTACATGGCCTCGCCCTTGCCGAGCATGGGGAGCGTCATGTGAGCGAGAGGGGCCAGGTCGCCGGAGGAGCCGAGGGAGCCCTTCTGCGGGACGACGGGGGTCACGCCCTTGTTGAGCATCTCGAGCAGCATCTGCACGAGGATGGGACGAACGCCGCTCACGCCGCCGCACAGAGCGTTGGCACGCAGCAGCATCATGCCGCGGACGATCTCGTCAGCATACGGCTCGCCGGCGGCGGTGCAGTGGCTGAGGATCAGGTTGGTGGAGAGCTGGTTGCTCATCTCCTTGGGGACGGCGACCTTCTGGAACTCGCCGAAACCGGTGGTGATACCGTAGGCGACGCGGCCCTCGGCAGCGATCTTCTCGGCGAGAGCGCGGGACTTCTGCATGGCCTCCAGGGCAGCGGGAGCCAGCTCAACAGTCGCATTGTAGCGAGAAATGGCGACGAAGGATTCGAGGGTCAGGCTGTGGCCATCGACAACGACATGCTTGATCGCGGTAGGATTCATGATCATGGTAATTATCCTCTCTTTTTCCTTTTTTCCGGTTGCCCGGTGATTTGGCACGCACGGCGAACCGTGCCGCCGGATGCAAGATACCTTTCGGAACGCACCCCTGATATCTCCGCATTTGCCCGATGTGGAAGCGTTCCGCCCGCGGGGAATATCCCACGAGATTGTTCTATCATAGTATAGCATGTTTTTGTGCAAAATCAATAGTTTTCTTGCTAAAAATATTTTCTTTATTGTGCGTTATCACCATATCAAGATAACACGTTAACAAGGTAAATCGCTAATTTGTGAAAAGTAAATAAAAAAGGCGCTCCGCATTTGCGGAGCGCCTTTCATAATTTGTGAAAAGTTCACAGCTGTTTACTTTTTCCGCTTCCCGGAGGACTTCGGTTCGGGTGCTTCGTAATCCATGATCCGAATGGCGGGATTCTTCTTTTTCGCAAAGGCAGCGATCTCATCGAGCGATGCGCGCGGGAAGAAGAAAGCCTTTTCCGAGTTGCCGTAGCCGATATGCAGACGCACAAGCTCGGCGTGGTTGCGGTCCTCGCATACGATGACGCTGATGTCCTCCCAGGGATAGCACTCATAGTTCGTGGTGAACTGCATGTTATAGAAGATCTCAAGACCGCGGCTCGTGAGAGCGGCGTTCTTTTTGGTGATCATCGTCACAAGGTACATCACGGAGAACACGAGGGAGATGATCGACAGCAGCGGATTGCGGCCGCGCTGCGACACGCCGTACAGCAGCAATAGGACAACCAGAACCCAGCCGCCGACCTGCACCCACTTTTTACGCGGCTTGAGCGTCAGCTGGGCGGGGAAGATCGGGGGCGGGACAGATTCCCAGGGAAGCGATTGTTTCACAGCGGTGATTCCTTTCTAAGTAAAAGCGGGGGAGCGGCTTACGCGCTGATCTTGGGAGCCTTGCCGGCAGCGCGGAGGGCTTCGAGGTTGGCAACAGCCTTGGCGTGAGCCTCTTCGGGAGCGCCGGCGGGCTTGCCGGCCTTGGTCTTGCCGAAGATGTTGGTGTAGGAACCGTCAGCCCAGAAGATGTTGCGGCCGAACGCAGCGGTCACATAGGCGTAAACGGGGTTGAGCAGGTTGACGAACGCGTACGGGAAGAACACCAGCGGGCTCATGCCGAGAACGCCGGTCTGGTAAGCGCCGCAGCCGGTCCAGGGGAACATAAC
>DPGF01000030.1:4113-6798 GCA_003522105.1 Oscillibacter sp. | reverse complement strand
GGTGAAAACCACAAGTATATTCTGCTGGACAGCACCAAGGCCGGCTGCACCACCCTCGGCTATGACCGCTACCTCTGTACGGAGTGCGGCAAAATCGAAAAGCGCGACTATGTGGACTCCCTCGGTCACGCATGGCAGAGCATCGTCATCCGTGACGCCACCTGCGAAGCAGACGGCAAGCAGCTGGAGTTGTGCTCCCGCTGCGGCGAAATGAAGCAGACCGCCACGCCCAAGGGCGAACACAGCTATGAGGTCTATACCGTGGCTGCCACCTGTACCAGCCCCGGTTATACCGTCCGCGAGTGCTCCGTCTGCGGAGATCGTCACATTGAGGACATCACGGCGGCGCTGCCTCACAATTACGAATCCCATGTCATCGCCGCCACCTGCGAAAACGGCGGCAAGACCATCCACCGCTGTGACGGCTGCGGCAGCAGCTTCGTCACAGACTACACCGATGCGCTCGGTCATAGCTGGGATGAGGGAACCCTCGTCACCAACGCCACCTGCACCGGCGAGGGCGTCATGGAATACCGCTGCACCCGCTGTGGCTACCACCGTCTGGATGCCGACCCCGCGGATGGCCACATCCCCGGCGCTCCTGCTACCTGCACGGAACCCCAGCTCTGCACCCGCTGCGGCGCTGTGCTGGAAAAGGCCCTGGGACACGATTACAAGTCCGAAGTGACCGCACCCACCTGCACCGAGATGGGTTACACCACCAACACCTGCGCCCGCTGTGGCGACACTACCAAGACCGACTATACCGAGCCTGCCGGTCATAAACCCGGCGACTGGATCATCGACAAGGAGCCTACCACCGATTCCGAGGGCAGCAAGCACAAGGAGTGTACCGTGTGCGGTGAAAAGCTGGAGACGCAGCCCATTGAAAAGATCTACAACAGCGCCACCACGGACAGCAAGGGTGAGGCCATTGTAGGCGGCTACCTTGTGACCGTCACCGATACCGACACCAAGAATCCTATTGCCAATGCTGCCGTGGCGCTCCATAAGGACAACAGCATCTCCATCCGCCTGCCGAATAGCCGCCTGCTGGACTACGCAGACCAGACGACCGTGACCGTGCAGCTTGTCAAGGACAAGTCCGCAGTCCCCGATATGGGTATTTCCGTCGCAGATAAGAATGACAATTATGCCGCAGGCAAGACCGACAAGGCAGGTCAGATCACCGTCCCCACCGGCAGCGGTGAAACCAACGAGGACGGCAAGGTCACTACTGGCTATGAGGATGCGGACGGCGACCGCTGGACGCTGACCGTCAAGGTCATCCGCACGGACACGAAGCGCCCCATCTCCGGCAGTGCAGTGTCCATCGGCAAGACCGGCAATATCACAGTGAAGCTGCCGGACAGCACGGATCTGGACGCCAAGCATCAGGTGACGGTCATCGTGGCCGACCACAAGAAGGCTCCCCAGCAGGGCAAAAATGTTACGGTCAAGGGTGATCTCGGTCAGTCAGCCGCAGGCAAGACCGACAAAAACGGTGAGCTGACCGTCCCCGAAGTGGAGCAGACCGAGCGCCACGGCATTTACATCGTCGGCTACACGGACGGCACCTTCGGCCCCAGCCGCAGCATGACCCGCAGTGAAGCCGCCGCTATCTTCGCCCGCCTGCTTGCCGAGAAGAACGGCGATACCATTTCCACGGCGGCAAATACCAAATTTGCGGATATTCCCGCCCATGCATGGTATAGCGGCTATGTGAAGTATCTGAGCAACAACGGCATTACCTACGGTAAGAGCAAGACCATCTTTGCCCCCAACGATGCCATTACCCGTGCCGAGTTTACCACGATGGCGGTCCGCTTCTTTGATGTTTACGGCAGCGGTGATGCGGAGATCATGGAGCAGTTCAGCGGCTTCAACGATGTTTCTTCCGGCTATTGGGCGGCAGAATACATCAAGTACGCTGCGCTCCACGGCTGGATCAACGGCTACGGGGACGGCTCGTTCCACGCAGACCGCGAGATCAACCGCGCTGAGGTCGTCACCATTGTCAACCGCCTGCTGGGACGCGAAGCGGATGAGGACTACATTGCGGACAACCTCCGCAAGCTGAACACCTTCCCGGATGTCACGAAGCGCCATTGGGCATATTACGCCGTCATGGAAGCTGCCAACGCCCACACCGCCGTGCTGGGCGAGAACGAAAGCTGGAGCAAGTAAATCGTATCCCCTGCGGGTGGTCTGAGAGCAGACCACCCGCACTTTTTAACTAAACCTAACCATTAAAAAAAGGAGCACTGAATATGCTGAAAATCACTGCCATTGGCAATCTGACCCACGATGTGGAACTGAAAATGAATGAGACCACCGGCAAGCCCTACGCCATCCTGCGAATCGCCTCGGACCGCCGCTATAAGGATAAGGATGGCAACAAGCTCACCGACTTTATCTCCATTAAGGTGCGCGGCCCGCTGGCCGAGCGTTGCGCCGAATTCGCCTGGAAGGGCTGCAAGCTGGCGGCCTCCGGCGATTTTGAGACCATTACTTTTGAGGACGAACCGGAGCGTCAGCCCGGTTTCCTCATCAAAGCCAGCGAGGTGGAGTTCCTCTCTCCACGCAAGGTGGAGGAAACGGCGCAGGAATTGGAAGATGAGTCTGTCCGCGAGGTCGCTGCCTGATGAAAAATACCGGGATCACATATACCAGCGCTGAACGCAG
>DPGF01000030.1:0-3810 GCA_003522105.1 Oscillibacter sp. | reverse complement strand
CCCATCATCGTCAATGAGGACATGGTCATCATCGACGGGCACAACCGTCAGGCACTGTGCGAAAAGCATGATCTGCCGTACACGATGGCCGTTTTCTCGTTTGAGGATCTGTTGGAGGCCAAGCAGTGGGCGCTGGATACCCAGAAGGGACGCCGCAACCTTGAAAAGTGGGAGCTGGGCAAGATCGCCCTGAGACTGAAGCCGGAGATCGAGGCGAAAGCCAGGGCAAACCAGTCTGCCGCGGGTGGAGATAAGTCTGATAAGGGAGCGCTTTTGACAACATTGTCAGAAGCGCTCCCTTCTGTTAGCACTCGTAAGGAATTGGCGGATGCTGTTGGTATCGGAGAGGTCACCATGGGCAAGGTCATGCAGATCGATGAGAACGCCCCGGAGGTTATCAAGGAGGCTCTGGATAAGAAGGAACTGTCCATCAACAAGGGTTATGACCTGACCCGGCAGCTTCAGGACCTTCCGGAAGAGCAGCGGGAGCAGGCGGCCGCCGAAGCGCTGGAATACGAAAAAGCGAAAAAAGAACTGAAAAAGCAGGATGCCGAGATCGACCGGAAAGGAAAAATCGCGGCGCTTTTCTGCAAAGCGTATGAAAAAGCCGTCCTGCTGACGCCGTCCGAAGAAAATATCCGCTGCTGGACGGACGGGACGCGGATGACCCCGGAGGAAATGCGGGATACCGTGAAGGAATCCCGTGAGATCGCCCAGGTGTTCGCCGCCATTGCCGATATCATCGAGCAGAAGATCCTGCCCGCGGATTGGAGGTGTGTCGATGCAGGAAACGAAGAAAATGGCACCCAGCCGGATCTGAATCCCGCCTGACGCGCAGGCAGAGATTTTGCAAAAGCTGTCTGCCGAGACGAAGATCACTTCCTGTGAGATCGCGGAGATCTTGAAAAAGCATGATATCTGTGGAGATATGGACGCGCTTCAGGACGCCTACCGGAAACGGCTGGGACAGCGTCTCCTGTCCAGCATCCGGGACGAGAACGGCAAGCGGGAAATCCTTTCCACCAGCGGCGGCGAGTATGTCATCGTGGATTGCTGCAATGACCCGCAGAAGCTGAAAGCCATTCAGCGCCGCATTCAGGCGCAGATGAATGGGTTAGATGTGTCTGCCGGGAAGGTGCGCGGACGGGTCCATCTCTTGGAACGTTTTGCGGGCTGGGTAAGAAAGGAGCGGTCAGATGGAGCAGCATGACAAAATGCTATCCCCGGAGGAACAGTACGCGCAGCTTGCGCCGACGCTGGACGCAGACGGTTTCTCGCTGTATGCCGCCGCGGAAGAAGTCACCGGGCTCAAGGTCTATGAAGAATTTCCCTATGAGGATAACCGGGGAATGTTTGAGATGGCAGACGGACACACGCTGCTTCGGTATCTGGAAGCGGCATACTTTGGGATCGTTACCTGGGAGATCGTCCCCGGCACGCCCTATGAGCGGGCGATTCTCGGTGAAGTGGACAAAACCACACCGGAGTATCGCGCGTTTTATCAAAAGATCTGCGCGGGGGCGGCAGCGCACATCAAAAAACGTATTGGGAAGGAGACACAGAATGTGAAGGAACCGATCTCAGAGATCAACAAAGAATCCTTCTGGGACCTGATCCATGAGGCAAAAAACGCCTGCGGGCAGGATATGGACGCTATGCTGGCCTATCTGAAAGACCGGCTGGTTTCTATGGGCCACGCGCAGGCGCAGAATTTCCACGACATCATCCACGTCTATGAAGATCTCGCGGACAAGTTCGGCTTGTGGGACGCGGCAGGGATCATGAAGGAATACGGCTGCAGCGATGACGGTTTTATCGATTTTCGCGCCTGGCTCATCGCACAGGGGCGCGAGGTCTATTTTGCCGCGCTGGCAGACCCGGACAGCCTTGCAGATGTCGTTCCCTACGGCGATTGCCGCTTTGAGCAGTTGAGCTATGTCGGGGACTATGCCTACGAGCAGCTCACTGGGAAAAGCGCCTATGATCAGACAGATTGGAGCGCATATGAAGCGCTTTTGATGAAGCTGGAACAAGATATCGTCTATAAGGACGGCATCGAGTTTCCCAGAGAGGGTGCGGATCTGAAGAAATATCTGCCCCGGCTCTGCGCGAAGCATCCGGAGTGGGACGGTCAAACGCGCTGGAATCTGCAGCTGAAGGAGATCCGGGATCTGATCCATGCCGGAAAGGACTATGACCGGCACCAGACATCAAATAAGAAGAAACGCAGCCGTGGAGGTGAGGCAAGATGAGCGAGTCCATGATTGTTGGTGTTGACCACGGCTATGCCGCTATGAAAACGGCCCATTTCTCGTTCCCCTCCGGTCTGGTGGCGTATGAGCATGAGCCATATACGCTGAAGGACGTGCTGGAATACGGCGGAAAATTCTATGTGGTGGGCAGCGGGCGTCAGGCGCTGCAGAAGAACAAAACGCAGACAGAGGATTATTACCTCCTCACGCTGGCCGCTATCGCAAAGGAGCTCTCCTTCCGTCATGCGGAGCCTGCAGCAGAGATCCATCTGGCGGCCGGACTGCCCCTCACCAGCTTCGGACGGGAGAAAAATGCATTCCGTGAGTATCTGCTCCGGGATGGGAAAACGGTAAATTTCCGCTATGAGGGACAGGAATACTCCATCGCCATCCGCAAGGTGTCGCTGTTCCCGCAGGGCTATGCCGCGGTTTTGACCCAGAGCATCCTGCTGGATGAGCCTTCTGTGATCGTGGCGGATATTGGCGGATGGACAGTGGATCTGATGCGCCTGGACAACCGTATTCCCAATGCATCGACCTGCCGCAGTCTGGAACTTGGCATGATCCGCTGTCTGGATGAGATCGGTGAGCAGATCCGCCGCACGCTGGGCCTGTCTATGACGGCGGCACAGATGGAAAGCGTGCTGCGCGGCGATGCTGTCCATATCAACGAGGATGCCAGAAAAATTATTGACCGGCAGGCAGACGCCTATGTCCATCGCCTGCTCTCCGCCATTACGGAGAGCGGACTGGATACCCGCGCCATGCCTGCTGTTTTTCTGGGCGGCGGCGCGGCGATGCTGAAGCGGAATGTATCCGCTGCGGACGGCCTTTGCCGTCCAGTCATCCTTGACGATGTGTCCCTCAACGCCAAAGGCTATGAGCGGCTGGCAGAGCGGCTCACAAAGAACGATGAGCAGTAACAAAAAGCGGATCAATCTGTCCTTTTCCATGTCCTCACCCATCCAGCGCAGGGCGTGGAAGAAGCTGACGGAGATCCCCGCAGGACAGCGCACCGCCGCGGTCTGCCGCATGGTCTGTGAGTATAAAGGGCAGCAGGAACTGCTGGACGCCGTTCGCCAGACCATCCGGCAGGAACTGCGGGGAGTGCAGCTCACCAAAGAAGAAGCGCAGGATAGCGGCAGAGCCGGGGATGTAGATGAAAGCGTCCTCGGCTTTTTGCTTGCCCTGCAGGAAGGAGATGAGATGACCTGATCCGATATTTTGATATGTTCGCCGGCATTGGCGGTTTCCGCTCCGGGCTGACCCGCGCGGGCGGTTTCCGGTGTGTAGGACACTGCGAGATCGACAAATACGCCAATGCCAGCTACCAAGCAATCTACGAACCGGGAAAGGAGGAACGATACTATCCGGACGCAACCCAAATTGACCCCGCAGACCTGCCGGACTTCGACCTGCTCTGCGGAGGATTCCCCTGCCAGGCATTTTCTAACGCTGGCCGCAGGAGGGGCTTTGCCGACGCCAGAGGAACTCTCTTCTTTGAGATTGCCCGATTGGCTCAAGCCAAACGACCTGCGTATCTGCTGCTTGAAAATGT
>DPGF01000096.1:1168-12856 GCA_003522105.1 Oscillibacter sp. | reverse complement strand
TCCGTCCATTTTTCAAATCTTTATGGAATCTTCAAAAATTCCTCTTATCATGTATCTAAAGAAAAAACATCTGCCCAGCGGCAGAAAAGAAAAAAACCGCTGCTGGGCAGACCCATTTTCACGCTTAATTTATATTCACTGGTGGCGGTTTTGAGAAATCAAGGCCGCTGCTTTCTTTCTGTCATTCCCAGCAGTTAAAGGCATGGCGGCCCACGGGAGGACGCCGCCATGCTGTTTTACTATCATTATAATCTAATCCACTTCTACCGCTTAAAAAAAGCCTTGCCCCGCCACGGGAATATTCCGGCTATGAGTATGAACTATACCATGTAAGAAAACAACAAAACGCTTCAAATCGTCGCCCGGTAGGTTTACGACCTGCCGGGCGATTTTTGTCGATTTTCGCGGATTGTCATTTCCGGCAAAAAATCAGATGGAAAAGGAGGCGGTCAGCAGACCAGGGCCAGCATAGGCCCCTGACAACGGACAGGATCATCCTGCTCACTCCCCACGGAAAGGGGGTGAGAAGATGAAAGTTACCCCTGATGATTACGGGAGGCGCTGCCAGTTTGACCATTTTTGCAAGCTGGTACTGTACCATGAAGCCGTTGACTACTTCCGGGAAAGGAAGCGTCAGCGTGGCTGGGAAACATCCTTTGAAACGCTGCCGCTTTCGGAACTGGACACGCTATGCACGATAGATCAGTACCCCAGCGACAGTTTTATATTTCCGGCCTATGGCTGTGAGCTTCAGATCAGCGACGGGCTGGTGGCCGCTGCCTTTGCCAGCTTGCCCCAGCCGGGACAAAGCATCTTGATAGCTGCAAGACGTACATTATGAAATCCAGAGGCTTGTGCAGCAGTCACACCATCCGGGACGAGTTGGTGGAGCAGGTAGTATTTGAAGCTGTCAAAAGACAGATTGACCTTTGCGGTTCTCTCGCAGAAATCATTGACGAAATAAACCAAGCCCCCGTAGTGCGTAATCAGTCAACAAGGCTTGACAAGCTGCTGAAAACACAAGAACAGGAGCTTCACAAGATTACAAATCTTTGTGATAATCTGTATATCGACTGGAAAAGCGGCGACCTGACGTGGGATGAATACCACCGCATGAAAGCGAAGTTTGAACAACAGGCCGAGGAAATCCGGCAGACTATCGCAAATCTGCAAGAGGAACAGACCTTTGTATCAAACGGTATCACTTCCGCTGACCCGTACCTGCAAACATTTTTGAAGCATAAGAATATCGACCATTTGGAGCGCGGTATTGTTGTTGCCTTGATAAAACAGATTAGCATTTATGAGGAAAAACGAATTGAAGTAGAATTTAACTTTGCAGACCAGCACCAGCGGATATTGGACTTCATAGAAGCCAACCAACCAAAGCTGCGTGTTGTCAAGAGCGAGGCCGTCTAACTGGCGGCTTCCACCTCTTGATTTTTTCAGGCGCAAAGTTGTGTATAAAAGAACGAGGCTGTAGCGTATGCCGAGCTGATACTTAACGGTGATCCGGAGAAGTATCTGAAAGCGGTCACAGTGTACAGACCATTAGACAGTTGAGCATACCCAAACGCATCGGCAAGGAAAGCTCCTTGCCGATGCGTTGGCTTTATTTATTCAAATTTCCGATCATACAGCAGTGCTGCAATCAGCACGACGAAGCACGATCCGGCGTTATGCACCAGCGCCCCTGTGGTGGGGTTCAGCAACCCAAGAACAGAGAGCGTGACCGCAAGGAAGTTGATGCACATGGAAAGCGTTATGCTGAGCTTGATGGTTTTCACCGTTGCATTGGAAAGCCGTTTCAGATACGGAATTTTTGAAATATCATCGCTCATCAGCGCAATGTCAGCGGCTTCCACCGCAATATCGCTGCCCATACTGCCCATGGCAACACCGACGCTTGCCGTTTTCAGTGCGGGGGCATCATTGACGCCGTCCCCGATCATACACACATTTCTGTCCCGCTGCTGCAATGCGGCGATGTTGCCGACTTTGTCCTCCGGCAGCAGATCGGCATAGACCTCACGAATACCGACCTGCGCGGCAAAATAGTCGGCGGTCTTTTGATTGTCGCCGGTTAGCAGCACTGTGTTTGTCTGCATGGCGGTCAGCTTCTGCACCATTGCGGCAGCTTCCGGGCGCAGAACATCCGACAGCGCAATCACACCGACGCATTGACCGTTTACCGCAACGAGAATGGATGCTTTGCCTTGCAGCCGGAGCTTTTCCAGTGCAGCATCAGCGTTCGCCGTCACGGAAACGCCGCACTCTTGCAGATACTTTTCGTTGCCGCAAAGGAGCTGATAGCCGTCTACCTCGGCAGAAATGCCTTTGCCGGAGGTCATTTGGAACGCCGCAGATTCGCTAAGAGGTAAATCAAGCTTTTTTGCATACGCCACGATTGCTTTCCCCAACGGATGCTCACTCTTTGCCTCGGCAGAAGCCGCAAGATACAGGAGCTTTTCTTCGTCCAAATCAGGAGCAAAGGACAGAACATCGCTGACTTCCAACTTTCCATAGGTCAGTGTGCCGGTTTTATCAAAGGCGATGGTATCGACCTTGCCCATCTTCTCCAACGCTTCACCGGATTTGATAATTACGCCGTGTTTGGTAGCCTGCCCGATGGCAGCCATAATCGCCGTGGGTGTTGCCAGCACCAGCGCACAGGGGCAGAATACCACGAGTACCGTTACCGCACGGACGATGTCCTGCGTTGCAATACCGGCAATGACCGCAACCAACATCGCTATGGGGACAAGCCAGCTTGCGACCCGGTCGGCAATTCGTGCCATGGGCGCTTTTTTGTCCTCCGCTTCCTGCACCACGCGAATGAGCTTTTGCAAGGAGCTATCCTCGCCGACCTTTGTTGCACGGATGTCGATCGCGCCGAAACGATTGATTGTACCACAGAACACCGTGTCTCCGACTGCCTTATCTACCGGCAGGGATTCACCGGTCATGATCGACTGGTCAACGGAGGTTTCGCCGCTCACGATGACACCGTCCACCGAAACGGTTTCTCCGGGCAAAATACGGAGCATATCGCCCTTCATGATTTTCTCAGCAGAAATCATTTCTTCCTTCCCGTTCCGAATACGCCGTCACTGCGTCGGAGCAAGACTGATGAGCTTTTTCAGTCCCTTCTTTGCCCGGTTTGTGGTGGCATCCTCCAAAAGCGCACCGATCGCCATGATGAAAGCGACTTCACCGGCGGCGAACAGGTCGCCAATGGCAATGGCGGCAAACATGGCAATGGTAATCAGAAGGGCAGATGAGATTTTGCTGATGCCGGGATTATAAATGATCCGCCACACCGCAAGATACAAAAGCGGAATCCCGGAAATCACAACCGTTCCCCACGCCGGGTCAATCGGAAGACTGACGTCCACCCTCGGCAAAACAAAGCTGAATACAAGCAGAACGCCTCCGATGATGGTCATCGGGAGTCCTGCCAGAACATCGTTAATTCGTTTTAACATTTCGGACACCTCTTTCTTCTTGACACTGCAAGCCTTTTTCTGTATCATTTATTCGATACAGAACACTTTATTCTATTCTGAACTTATTGTATTGAGAAAGAAGTAAGGAAACAAGAAGCAGATTTTACGGAGCATTCGGTTCGGAACAGATTTTGCGAATTGTTCGGGAGGAAGATATGGACAGACGGCAGAAGAAAACAAGAGATGCGATTTTCTCCGCATTTGCAGAGCTGCTTTCTCAGAAGCATTACAATCAGATCTCTGTGCAGGAGATTATTGACGCAGCCAATGTGGGAAGAACGACCTTTTATGCTCATTTTGAAACGAAGGATTATCTGTTGAAATCCCTGTGTGAAGAATTGTTCGGGCATATCATCGACACGGCTATGGGCTTGCCCCACGGACATTATCATTATTCCTGCGGCAGCAAGACGGACTCCATGTTTCTGCATCTGGTGCGGCACTTGCAGGAAAACGATAGAAACATTCTGGAGCTGCTGTCCTCAGAAAATAATGAGATTTTTATGAAATACTTCAAAACCAACCTGCGGACGCTGATCGTGACCCAGTACGCCGAAAAGGGACTGCTGAAAAGCGCAGCGCTGCCGGAGGACTATCTGGTAAACCACATTGCGTCCTCTTTTGTGGAAACGATCGATTGGTGGCTGTCCCGTGGGATGAAGGAAACTCCGGAAGTTATCACAGAATACTTTTTAGGCGTGATAGAGCCAATCTGCCAAACGGGTACTTGATTTTCAATCTATCGACCAATATAATAAAAAGCACAAGCCTCCCGAAACAACTGTCTTGCACGCATCCCAGTGCTTATCACCGCTGATAAGGTTTTGATAAGCATCCATCGTACAGCTACGATAATATGGAGAATCAAAATTCTCAGAAGAACAGGAACAAATAATTCCTAAGCAAAATTCGTTAAGTTATGAGTTCCTGCAACGAGTGGGAATAATCCCCGAAAGGCCAAAAAGCCTTGAAAATGCTGCACTTTTGCGTTACGGAATTGCCCCGTGACAACAAAATGACAACATTTTAGATTATCCAAGAATAAAGAGCTATCTGATTTCAAATGAAGTCAGGTAGCTCTTTTTTGTCATACGCCAATTATCATAAACTCTTCGTTCTTGCCAATTTTCTATTCTGCCGGGAAACTCTCCGCATCTTGACATTTTCCGCCCGCTTGCCTTATCATGTTCTTAGAAAATCAGCCCTTTGCAGCAGCGTACAGCCTAAGGTCAATGTTTTTAGGAGGGGCGGTGAATCCCTCTCTGGTTTTTAAGCAGAGATCAGCTTTCTACTGCAAGAATCGGCCTTTATGCCGGAGGATATGCTTGAGCATTGTCCGGTTTCTGATCTCCCACCGCAAGTCTGATCCACGCTGCCATTCCCCGTCATTTTTTGAAGCATAAGAAAGAAGGTCAGAACAATATGAATTACACTTCCGCCGAGGCAAATAAGCTCTTGAAGAAGCTCAACGACGAATATACCGCGCTGCTCGACAAGGAAACGCGCAGCCGCGACTTCCGCGCTGCGATGGGCGAGGACGTAGCGTCCGTGCGCCCGGTCTATGATTACGCCGAGGCGCAGGCGCGCCTTGCAGCGCTCGAAGAAAAGATCCGCCGTCTCAAGCACGCGATCAACTGCTTCAACACGACGCATTTTGTCGATGGCTTTGACATGACCATCGACGAGATGCTGGTCTATATCCCGCAGCTCACAAGGCGCAAAAATAAGCTTCTTGAGATGAAGAGCCGCCTTCCCAAGGAGCGCGTTGAGGAGCAGTACGGCCGGCAGTCAAACATCATCGACTACCGCTATGCAAACTACGATATTGCCGCAGTGGAGGCCGATTACGACAAAACTGTCGACGAGCTCTCCCGCGCGCAGCTCGCGCTCGACGCGGTGAACGGGCGGGAGACCTTCGAATTTGGTGAATGAGATTCTCCGTCGTTTCCATACGAATGCCAGACTATTTTGATAACAGAGTTACGATCTCCGTAAGTGTTTAGGGTTCGGTGCGAGCATCGGTTATTTTGATGGTTATTTGTTATGCCGCCCCGTGTTCAAGGTTTGGGGGACAATTGATTAAGGCATCGGTGGGGCGAGAAAACTTTCTGGGGGCCGAAGTACGGTTACAGGCCCCCACATCGAATGAACTATGCAAAAAGAGCCATCTGAACTACCGTGGAGTCAGATGGCTCTTTTTTTGAATTCTATGCTTCGACGATCACTTCCGCTGCGATCTCCAGTGCTTTGGTCATCAGCGCAAGGCTCATGCTCGGCGCGTTGCCGTCCTTCGCCTGCTCGGGAAGATATGGCACGTGGACAAAGCCGCAGCGCGTGGCGGGGAATTTCTGCGCGCTCTCGTGCAGGGCGCAGTAAAGGAGATTGTTGCACACAAACGTCCCCGCCGAGTACGAAAGCTGGGCGGGAATGTCCTCTCCGCGCAGTTTTTCGACGATCCGGCGCGTGGGAAGGGTCGCAAAATAAGCGTCCGGCGCGCCGGGGACGACCGGCTCGTCCACGGGCTTTGCCCCCCCATTGTCGGCAATGCGGGCATCGCGCAGGTTGACCGCCACGCGCTCAACGCGAATGCAATTTGCCCCGCCGTACTGCCCGACAGACAGCACTGCATCGGGCCTCAGCTCGTCAAACTGCGCCCGCAGCGCGGCACAGGCGGCGTCAAACTCCGTCGGGATCTCGCGCTTTAAAAGCACCGCTTCTCCAATGCGGTCGGGAAGGCGCTTCACCGCCTCCCACGAGGGGTTGATCTGCTCCCCGCCAAAGGGCGTAAAGCCCGTGACCAGAATTTTCACTTCTTCGCGTCCTCTCCGATCATCAGGCGGATGATCTCATTGTCCGTTTCGCGCATACCGTCGCGCGCGATGCTGCTGACGGCACGGATGGTGTTCTCCACGCCCTTGACGATGATGCCGTCGCCGCCGTAGAACTGGCTGTCGTGGCGGTACATCTGAAGGCCGAGCAGGCCCGCCTCGACCGCCGAGGCGATCTTCGCCGCGCAGGATGCCTTCGCCCCGTCGCAGAGCATGCCCGAGTTGATGGCGAGCGCGTTGACCACGGTGTGGGCGATCTCATCGTAGCGTCCGCCGTAAAGGTAGCACACGCCCGCACCGGCACCCGCGCCCGCGCTGGTCGCGCCGCAGTAGGCGGAGAGGCTGCCGATGCCCGTTTTCAGGTGGATTGTAACAAGATTCGACACGACGAGCGCGCGATAGAGCTGCTCCTCACTCGCATGCAGCTCATGCGCGTAGACGATAACGGGAAGCGACGCCGTCATGCCCTGATTGCCGCTGCCGGAGTTGATGATAACAGGCTTTTCGCAGCCGTTCATGCGCGCGTCCGAGCCGGCAGCGGCCCACGCCTTAGCACGGTTCTGCACGCTGTCGCCGTAGGAGTCGAGCAGGATCTTGCCGACGGCCGCGCCGTACTCGCCCGTCAGTCCCGCCTCAGCAATGGCGGTATTGTACTCGATCTGGCGCGCGATGGGTGCGCGCACGTCATCAAGATCGACTTCATCTGCAAATGCAATGATGTCTTCGACCGTCAGCAGCTTGCGGCTTTCGTCCGGCTGGGCGGCCTCCTCAGAAAAAGGTTTGCTGAACAAAATCTCACCGTTGTGCTCGATGCGCACGATATTCGTGTGGCTGTCGACGATCTGGACAAAGGCCGTCTCGTCCCCTGCGTGGGCGCGCACCTGAATATCGAACGGGCAGCGCAGCGGCGACTTTGTCACCGTGATCTCCACCGCGGAAAGGTAATCGTCGAGCAGCGGCAGCTGCTCCTGCGTAACATTGGCCAGCACCTCAAGCTGCGCGTCCGCGTCGCCGACGCGCACACCCGCTGCGACGGCAACAGGGATTCCCTTGCGCCCGCCCGTGTGCGGGACGATGACGCTTTTGACATTTTTAATGATATTGCCGCTGACGGTCAGTTCGATCCGCTCTGGCAGTCTTTCCAATGTTTTCCGTGCGAGCGCGCCCGCATAAGCGATGGCAATGGGCTCCGTGCAGCCCATCGCGGGCACAAGCTCTTCGTGCAGGATCCGGACATACGTTTGATAAAGCGCTGCATCCATGGTCATTTCTCCAATCTCTCTTTCCGCCGCAGCTTCAATGCGGCGGCACTTTCACCTTTCATTGTACCGAAAATTTATCCGAATTGCAATGCACTTTCTGTATTTTGCGCGCAAAAAAGGAGATGTCCTGTCGGACATCTCCTTTCGGAATGCTCATGGACTTACAGGCCGTAAAGCTCACCGTACTTTTCTTCAAGGTAGCTCGTGTAGGCCGTAGGGTCGAACTTCTCGCCCAGCGCCTGCTCCAGCAGTGCGCCCGGCTTCTTGAGGCAGCCGTACTGCCAGATGTGCTCGCGGTTCCACGCGTTGATGGGCGCGAAGTCACCGCGTTTCAGGCAGTCCTCCACGTCGACCGTTTCCTTCATCTTGCCCAGCAGCTGCGCGCCGTAGGCGCTGCCGAGCGCGTAGGACGGGAAGTAGCCCACGCTGCCGCCCGACCAGTGGCTGTCCTGCAAAACGCCGTGCTTGTCGTCCGGCACGTCGACGCCGAGGTACTCCTTGTAAAGTCGGTTCCATTCGCCCGGCAGGTCGTGTACCTTGAGTTCGCCGTGCATCACGCGCTTTTCCAGCTCATAGCGCACCATGACGTGCAGGCTGTAGGTGACCTCGTCGGCCTCGGTGCGGATGAGCGAGGGCTCGGCCTTGTTGATAGCACGGTAGAATTCCTCCGCCGTGTGGCCCGCGAGCGAGGGGAAGAGCTCGCAGAGCTTCGGGAAAACAAAACCCGTGAAGGCGCGGGAGCGGCCGAGCAGGTTCTCATAGAAGCGGCTCTGGCTCTCGTGGATACCCATGGAAACGCCGCCGTCGAGCACCGTGTAGGCAAGTTCGTCCGCGCTGCCGGTATCGTAGAGCGCGTGGCCTCCCTCGTGGATGACGGAGAACATGGAGGAAGCAAAGTTATCCTCAAGATAGTGCGTCGTGATGCGCTCGTCGAAATGAGAGCCGAGGGACGTGGTGAAGGGATGCTCGGTCGTCGCAAGGCCGACATGGTCGAGATCCAGCCCCATCGTGCGCATGAGATAGCTGGAGAGCACGTCCTGCGCCGTTTCGGGGAAGCTGCCGTGCAGCATCGCGTCGTCAAGCTGCGGCTGCGCCTTGATCTTCTTCAGGAGCGGCACAATGTGCTCGCGCAGCGTCGCGAAAAATTCGTCGCACTGCGCCATCGTCAGCCCGTCCTCATACTCGCTGAGCCAGTAATCGTAAGGGTCCTTTTCCGGCGCGCAGTAGTGCGCGAAGCGGATATTCGTTTCGAAGATCTTCTCAAGCACCGGCTCGAAGAGCGCAAAATCGCTTGTCTCCTTCGCCCGGTGCCATACGTCGTCCGCCTCGACCAGAAGCTGCTGGTAGGCGACGTATTCGTCCATCGGGATCTTCTGCATGTTGCGGATATCCTTGATGAGCAGGAACACCATGCGCTGCTGCTTTTCGTCGAGTTCAGCCTTGTGCGCGTCGAGGAATTCAAGCAGCGCGACGGTCTCGCCGCCGGTGGTGAGCTTATAGTGCTCCTCGCTTAAAATGCTCATGGTCTGGCCGCGGTTCGCCGCCGTGCCCTTGGGCGCGGTGGTCGCCCCATCGTAAAAGAGCAGTCCCATGGCGTGACCGTAGGCGGCAAGCTTTGCCTGCAAAGTCATCAGGGACTGGATCGCTTCAGAAAGAATCATCGGTAGTGTCCTCACTTTCTCTATAATGGTCTCATCATAGCACGAAAAGGGGGCAGCGCGCAAGCCAAAGGGGGTATTCTCTTTCGCAAAAGAGAATACCCCCTTTGAATCCCCCAGAGAAAGGCTTACATTGGCAGCCTGTGGCTCGAAGAAGTACACAGCCTGCGGAATGCAACCGTCTGCGTGGCGGCATTGCTTCGCTCGCCGCCATAAATGAGTGCTGCACGATTTGCCTCTGCTTCTTGCACCCGCTGCCGCTCTGCCTGCGATTCGGAAATCTTACGCAACTTTGATACGAAAAATGACCGCGTCAACGGTCATTTTCCTGCTCTTTCAAATCATCTAATGCTGCACGGACAGCGGCAACAACAAAAGCCGAAAAGGTGCAATCCTTGCCGCGAATCGCATCTTCAATTTCCTCCAGCATATCATTGGGAAAACGCACTGACTTGTTCGTTGTCGGCGGTACGTTTGGAATCTTAAAAGGCATAGCTCTCACCTGCAATACATTTTATATGACAAGTGTATTGCAAAAAGGTAAAAATATGTGTAATATAAAAGCATTACATTTGCATTGCAATAGGAGGATGCGCTATGGATTACGAGAAACTGTATCATTTACTGTTCAACGCCATCACGGATGCATTGGAACAAATGGAATCCCAAAATTTCGGTACTGCCAAAGAAACCCTCATCACTGCCCAGCAAGAAGCAGAAGAACTCTATATGTCAGCAGAATCCTAACCGCGGCAGCGAGTTCTTTCTTCTAACAAAAAACAGGACACCCAAATCGGATGTCCTGTTTACTATGGAGCGGGCGACGAGGCTCGCTCGCGGCACTGCCGTGCCGCGACACGCACAGCGGGCGACAAACGCCCCACCGGGGCGTTTTCTCGCTTCGCTCGCGCCCTGTTCGACCCTCTGCCCGCTGGAACCAAAAAATAAAGGCATGACCTACGTCATGCCTTTATTTTTTGGAGCGGGCGACGAGGCTCGAACTCGCTACCTCCACCTTGGCAAGGTGGCGCTCTACCAGATGAGCTACGCCCGCGGAACAAGATGTACTATACCAGACATTTTTCGCTTTGTCAAGCATAGATTTTAGGATCCTGTTGCAAAATGCGGGGGGCTGTGATAAACTTGCCCGGTAAATCGTATTTTTCAGGAGGCAGTCATGGCCACTTTACAGGAAGAGATCTCCCGCCGCCGGACGTTTGCGATCATTTCGCACCCGGACGCCGGTAAAACCACGCTGACGGAAAAGTTCCTGCTTTACGGCGGAGCCATCGCGCAGGCGGGCGAAGTCAAGGGCAAGCGCGAGCGCGCGGCAAAATCCGACTGGATGGAAATTGAAAAGCAGCGCGGCATTTCCGTCACGTCGTCTGTCATGCAGTTTCAGCACGGCGGCTACTGCATCAACATCCTCGACACGCCGGGACATCAGGACTTCTCCGAGGACACCTACCGCACGCTGATGGCCGCGGACAGCGCCGTGATGGTCATCGACGGCGCAAAGGGCGTCGAGCCGCAGACGCGCAAGCTCTTCAAGGTCTGCGCCCTGCGCAATATTCCCATTTTCACCTTTATCAATAAGATGGACCGCGAAACGCGCGACCCGCTCGAGCTCTGCGAGGAGGTCGAGCGCGAGCTGGGCATCGACACTTACCCCGTCAACTGGCCGATCGGCTGCGGCAAGGAATTTTTCGGCGTGTACGACCGCAGCGAGCGCTGCATTCTGCACTTCACCGACGAGGGCCACGCGAAAAAGGCCGGCATCACCTCCATCGAGCTGGACGACCCCACGCTCGTGGAGATGCTGGGGCAAAAGCGCCGCGACACGCTCGCCGACGAGGTGGAACTGCTCGGCGCGGGACGCGACTTTGACCTCGACGCTGTGCGCCACGGCAAGCTCTCCCCCGTGTTCTTCGGCAGCGCGCTGACGAACTTCGGCGTCGAGCCGTTTTTGAACGCGTTTTTAGAGATGACCACGCCGCCGCTGCCGCGCGTGAGCGACTCCGGCGAGGTAGACGTCTACTCCCCCGATTTTTCCGCCTTCGTCTTTAAAATTCAGGCCAACATGAACAAGGCGCACCGCGACCGCCTCGCGTTCATGCGCATCTGCTCGGGCAAGTTCGAGCGCGACAGCGAGTATTTCCACGTCCAGTCCGGCCGCAAGATGCGCCTTTCCCAGCCGCAGACGATGATGGCCGCCGAGCGCGAGATCGTCGACGAGGCCTATGCTGGCGACATCATCGGCGTGTTCGATCCCGGTATCTTCTCGATCGGCGACACGATCACCGTGCCGGGCAGGAAGTTCCGCTTCTCCGGCATCCCGACGTTCGAGCCCGAGCACTTCATGCTCGTCTCACCCAAGGACACGATGAAGCGCAAGCAGTTCGTCAAGGGCGTGGAGCAGATCGCGCAGGAGGGC
>DPGF01000096.1:0-908 GCA_003522105.1 Oscillibacter sp. | reverse complement strand
GCACGCTGCAGTTCGACGTGTTCGAATACCGCATGAAAAATGAGTACGGCGTCGACCTGCGCATGAGCGGCCTTCCCTACGAGCACCTGCGCCTGATCCGCGAGTGCCCGTGCGACGTGAAGGACCTGATGCTCTGCTCGGGCTCCCGCGTGCTTGAGGACTTCAAGGGCCGCAAGCTCATCGCCTTCGGCGGCGAGTGGAGCGTGGGCTTCCTCACCAAGCACAACGAGGGGCTCGTGCTCGACGACTGGCTCAGCGTGTANNATCCCCGACAGCGGCTTTGAGGACGTGGTCGTCGGCGTGGTCGGCACGCTGCAGTTCGACGTGTTCGAATACCGCATGAAAAATGAGTACGGCGTCGACCTGCGCATGAGCGGCCTTCCCTACGAGCACCTGCGCTTCATCCGCGCGTGCCCGTGCGACGTGAAGGATCTGATGCTCTGCTCCGGCTCGCGCGTGCTCGAGGACTTCAAGGGGCGCAAGCTCATCGCCTTCGGCGGCGAGTGGAGCGTGGGCTTCCTCACCAAGCACAACGAGGGGCTCGTGCTCGACGACTGGCTCAGCGTGTAACAGATAACACCTATAATATAAGGAGAGACGCGGCTTTCGCCGCGCCTCTTTCGTTATAAAAGCATCGCAGACTTTGCCGCCCGCAGGCGGCAAATGATCTGGATCGTTTTTTCTGGCGACACGCGCGTCAGAAAAAACACTCTGCGCGGAGCGTGTGTCGAGCCAGCGAGGCACAAAGCGAAGCGAAACTTTCTCAAAAAAGTGGTGACACCTCTTTTTTGAATGATCTTACGCGTTGTAAACGTCCTCGTTCAGCACGCCCTCGGACTTGGCGACATAGATGCTCGTGGCGGAATCGCCGACAACATTGAGCGCGGTGACGAGCATCTCGATGGGGC
>DPGF01000006.1:56288-66218 GCA_003522105.1 Oscillibacter sp. | reverse complement strand
ATGAAGGAATGCTTCGCCTGCAAGCCCATCTGGGTCGTGATCCGTGTGCTCGCTGCCATCTTCGTGTGGCTCACCTATCTCGGTGTGGGCGAGGACGGCGTGGGTCTCATCGGCATGATCACCGGCGGCGGTCAGGGCGGCTTCGTCCTTTATGACCTGCTCACCACGCTCGTTATCATCTTCGTCATCGCGGCGCTGCTGCTGCCGCTGCTGCTCGACTTCGGCCTGCTCGAATTCGTCGGCGCGCTGCTCACCAAGGTCATGCGTCCCCTCTTCAAGGTTCCCGGCCGTGCTGCAGTCGACTGCATCACCTCCTGGATCGGCGACGGTACGCTGGGCGTCATGCTCACCTGCAACCAGTATGAGGGCGGTTACTATTCCGCCAAGGAAGCAAGCATTATTGCAACGCTGTTCTCCGCCGTTTCCATCACCTTTACCCTTGTCGTTCTCGATACGGTCGGCATGCTCGACAAGTTCGGCATCTACTACCTGATCGTCTGCTTCGTCGGTATCGTCTGCGCGATCGTGTGCCCGTATCTCTATCCCCTGCGCAAAAAGCCCAACACGTACTTAGTCGAAGGCAAGGCCGCTCCCGACACCCTCCCCGAGGGCTACAAGAGCAACGTCGAGTACGGCATGGATCTTGCCATGAAGCGCGTTTCCGAATTTGGCGGCATCGGCCAGTTCTTTAAGAGCGGCGGTAAGAATGCTTGCAGCATGTGGTTCGGCGTTCTGCCCTCCGTTATGGCCATCGGCACTGTCGCCCTCATCTTTGCCAACTACACCCCCATCTTTGAATGGCTCGGTATCCCGTTCCGTCCCCTGCTCCAGCTGCTGCAGGTGCCCGAAGCGGATGCTGTCGCCTCCACGATGATCGTCGGCTTCACCGATATGCTCACCCCCGCCATCCTGATCGCGGAGTGCACCAGCGAGATGGCCAGATTCATCGTCGCTGTCGTCTCTGTCACGCAGGTTCTGTACCTCTCTGAGGTTGGCGGCCTGATCCTCGGCTCCAAGCTTCCTCTCAACATCTGGGAGCTGTTCGTCATCTTCCTTGAGCGCACCATCATCAGCCTGCTCATCGTCTGCCCGATCGCACACCTGATGTTCTAAGCACGAAATGACGCTGCTTGAAAAGTAAATTCAACCACCACACAAACAGCCGGAGGCGTCCAGAGAGACGCCTCCGGCTTTGTTCTTTCCGGGGTTATGGCAGATGCACAAAAATGACTGTACAACCCGTGCGGTTATATGATAAAATGCAAAGAACGACAACGATACCCTTGTAGTATCAACGCACGGTCTTTCCGCGCCGGTGAACGCGCAGCGGAAAGTGAGAGGGAGAAGACGGCATGAAAATCAGTATCGACAAATCCTCCAAGGTGCCGGTCTATTTGCAGATCGCCGACCAGATCAAAGCGCAGATCATCAGCGGCGCGCTGCCGCGATCGAGCGCGCTGCCGAGCGAGCGGGCGCTCGCTCAGATTCTGGACGTGCATCGCAACACGGTGGTCAAGGCCTACGGTGAACTGAAAAGCGACGCGTGGATCGAGTCGCGTCAGGGCGTGGGCTACCTTGTGGCCTCGGCGAGCACGGAAAAGGAGCCGGTCGGCGAGAGCGGCGAGGGCGTGCAGATGGGGCGCGTCAACTGGGTCAACGAGGTGGCGGATAAGTACCTCGACATGGAAAAGACCTTTGACGACCTGTTTCAGCGCTTCACGGACGAGAGCCATTTTTCGCTGGGCAGCGGCATTGCCTCGCGCGAGGTATACTCATCTGAGCGCGTCGCGCACGACATTGCCGGCCTTTTGACCGGCAGCGGCCCGAGCCAGTATTTTTTCAGCCCCTACAAGGGCGACCGCTTCCTGCGCCAGAAGCTGGCGTCGTTTCTCGGCACCAAGGGCGTGAAGGCCTCGTCGGGCGAGATCCAGATCCTTTCGGAGACGAACCAGGCGCTCGACTTTATCGTCACGCTCCTCGTCAAGCCCGGCGACAGCGTGGTGATGGAAGAGCCGGTGCACCCCGACATGTACCGCGTGATGGAGCTGGCCGGAGCCAGGATCCTGACCGTCCCCGTGGACGAGGACGGCATGAACTGCGATGTGCTCGAAAGTCTGCTCACGCAGACGCGCCCGCGGCTGATCTTTGTCAACTCAAGCTTCCACGACCCCACGGGCTGCATTCTGTCGCTCGAGCGGCGCAAGAAGCTCGTGGAGCTTTCCAGCCGCTACCGCATTCCGATCGTGGAGGAGGACGCGGCGAGCGAACTCGTCTACGACGGCGATAAGCTCCCGCCGATCAAAGCGTTTGACACAACGGGAAATGTCATTTACATCTATTCGTTCTCCCTCACCTTCATTCCGGGGCTGAGCCTTGCCTTCGTCACGGGCAACCGCGATTTCGTCCGTGCGTTGAGCTATCTTGTCTCTGTGCGGCTGATGGCCTCGGACTGGATGACGCAGAAGCTCCTCGGCATGTATCTGGACGACGGGAGCTATTATAGCTCGCTTGCCACATTCCGCGAGATCTACAGCGGCAACCGCGACCTTGTGTGCCAAAAACTTGATGCGCTCGCGCATCTCGGCGTGCGCTATGAAAGGCCGCGGGGCGGCGTGTACGTCTGGTGCCGCCTGCCGGACGGCGTGGACAGCAAGCACTTTATCAACCGCGCCTACAATATGGGCGTTACGCTCATTCCGGGGCACGTGTTTTACCCCTATAAAAACGGCGGACGCGACTATATCCGCATCAATTACTCCTACGAATCGCGCGAGCGTTTGGCATGCGGCATGGACGTGTTGCACAAAGCGCTGGAAGAAGAGCTGGAGGAGTAACTGGCACATAAAATTGCAAAATCACTGATACATTACAAGCTTCCGCCGGAAGAGTATACTTTAAGGCATAATAACGGAAGTAGGATCCGTCGCGCGTTCGCTTTTGTGCGGTACGCAGAGAAATAAATCACAGCGGGGTGTATGGGCGGTCGATGAGAGAGCCGCCGGCATCCCGGGAAAGGGAGCAAAACTATGTATCCAGGCATCCATAATTTCTCCGAGATCGGAAAGCTCAACAAGGTGCTGCTGCACCGCCCCGGCAAGGAGCTGGAAGCGCTGACCCCTGCCACGCTCGAGCGTCTGCTGTTCGACGATGTGCCCTATCTCAAGATCGCGCAGCAGGAGCACGATAACTTCGCCCGCGTGCTGCGCGAAAACGGCGTTGAGGTCGTCTATTACGTCGACGAGGTCGCCAAGGCGATCGCCGATCCCGCCCGCCAGATCCAGCTGGTGAACGACTTCCTCAACATCAGCAAGATCCACGCCAAGGGCCTGCGCGCGTCCATGACGAGCTACCTGCTCAACATGCCGCCGAAGGAGATGGTCACCGAGCTGATCGCCGGTATCAAGCGCAGCGAGGTCGCCACCAAGGAAGCCACCTCCCTTATGGATCTCGTCGACGACGACTATCCGTTCGTCTCCGACCCCATGCCCAACCTCTACTTCACCCGTGACCCGGGCGCCTGCGTGGGTGAGGGCATCAACATCCACCGCATGCACACCCCCGCGCGCAAGCGCGAGAGCCTGCTCTTAAAGTACATGTACCTCTACAACCGCGACTTTGCCACGCCGGAGAACAAGATGTGGTACGACCTCTCCGACAGCTACTCCATCGAGGGCGGCGACGTGCTCGTCCTCTCGAGGGACATCGTGGCCGTCGGCCTGTCCCAGCGCACGACCGTTTCCGGCGCGGAGAACTTTGCGCGCAACCTGCTGCAAAACTCCGGCTTCAAGAAGGTGCTCGCGTTCGACATTCCCGAAACGCGCGCGTTCATGCACCTTGATACCGTTTTCACGATGGTCGACTACGACAAGTTCACCATTCACCCCGAGATCGAAGGCCCGCTGAGCGTTTACGAGATGACGCTCGACGACCATGGCGAGCTTCAGTTCCGCGCGCTCAAGGAAGAGCTCAAGGACATTCTCGCCCTCGAGCTCAAGCTCCCCGCGGTCGACCTGATCCGCTGCGGCGGCGGCGACCTGCTGGCCGCGCAGCGCGAGCAGTGGAACGACGGCTCCAACACGCTGTGCATCGCGCCGGGCCGCGTCATCACCTACGACCGCAACTATGTGACCAACGAGCTGCTCGACAAGAAGGGCATCGACGTCATCTCCATTTCGTCGGCGGAGCTTTCCCGCGGCCGCGGCGGCCCGCGCTGCATGTCCTGCCCCGTCAACCGCGACGATCTGTAAGATCCCGGACGAGCTGAAAAGAGTCCGGATAAAGAAAGAGGGAAGAAGAGAAGAAACCCGCTTCGGCGAGCGTCCGGGCGGGGGAAATGGGAGAGAAGACCATGAAGAGCAAGCGGCAGGAGAAAATACTTGAGCTGATCGCCAAGTACGACATTGAGACACAGGAGGAGCTGATTGCTCACCTGGCCGAATGCGGCATCGAGAGCAAGCAGACGACCGTCTCGCGTGATATCAAGGAGCTGTATCTTTACAAAGAGCCGCTCGGCGGCGGACGCAGCCGCTATGCTGTTTCGAACAAGGCCGACCACATCGACAACACGAAGCGGCTCAAGCTGATCCTGAACGAATGCTGTGTGAGCGCAGACTGCGCGGGCATCGTGGTGGTGCTCAAAACGCTGCCCGGCCTTGCCGACGCGGCGGGCGCGGCGCTCGACGCGATGCGTCTGCCCGATATGATGGGCTGCATCTCCGGCAACGACTCGGTCGCCGTTATCGCCCGCAACGAGCAGGACGCAAGCCGTCTCTGCGGGGAGCTGCGCCGGTACTGCAAGTGAACACATGAGAAAAGAACGGGAGCACGAAGTGCTCCCGTCCTTTTATGTTTTTTTTGAAGCGGTCTGAACCGATCAGACGTTGCCGATGGTGGCGACCATGACGGCCTTGATGGTGTGCATGCGGTTCTCCGCCTCGTCGAACACCTTGGAGTTGGGGGAGAGGAAGACCTCGTCCGTGACCTCGCGGATATCGTAGCCCAGCTCCTTCTGGGAAGCGGCCATGGTGGTGTCGAAGTCGTGGAAGGAGGGCAGGCAGTGCAGGAAGATGCAGTCGGGATTCTCGGTGGCCTTCAGCACGTCGCCGGTGACCTTGAAGGGCGTGAGCAGCTTGACGCGCTCGGGGATCTTGTCCTCTTCGCCCATGGAAGCCCAAATGTCGGTGTAGAGCGCGTCAGCGCCCTTGAGCAGCTCCTTGTCCTCGCCGTACTCGACGATGGCGCCGGTCTCCTTGCCGACCTCGCGGCAATACTCGACAACATCAGCCGCGGGAGCAAGCTCCTTCGGGCCCCAGCCGACATAGTGGATGCCGAGCTTGGCGCAGATGTACATGAGGCAGTAAGCAACGTTGTTGCGCGTGTCGCCGCAGAAAACGAGCTTGCACTTGCTCAGCGGCTTCTTGGTGTTCTCCATCAGGGTGAGAATGTCGGCCAGCGCCTGGGTGGGGTGGTCAACGTCGGTCAGGCCGTTCCAGACGGGAACGCCGGCGTTGGCGGCGAGACCCTCGACGACCTTCTGGTCGTAGCCGCGGTACTCAATACCGTCATAGAAGCGGCCGAGAACCTTGGCGGTGTCGACCATCGTTTCCTTCTTGCCCATCTGGGAAGACTTGGAATCGAGGAAGGTGACGTTCGCGCCCTCGTCGTAAGCGGCGACTTCGAACGCGCAGCGGGTGCGGGTGGAGGTCTTTTCGAACAGCAGGACGATGTTCTTGCCGGCGAGCAGGTTGCCGCGGATGCCGGCGCGCTTTTTCGCCTTCAGGTCGGCGGCGAGATTCAGCATGTAGCGGATCTCATCGGGGGTAAAATCTTTCAGCGTGAGGAAAGAGCGGCCTTTCAGATTGACGGGCATTGGGAAATCCTCCTTTGTATTTTATAAATCTCTCGTGTAAAGCATCCAAATAATGCTATGATGATTATATCATTCTTAGTTAAAAAAGCAAGGCATTTTCCGCTTTTGCTTTGCGTTGCGAAAGCGACTGGACTGCGGTGAAAAAAGCAAGCTGGACTGCGCGCTCTGCGCCTGCGGGCGAGAAAATGAGGATTTTCCTTTCCGGTGAGATATGATATACTGGGAAAAAAGGGGGGGAGAGCGATGAGCATTGCGGGGCTTTTGATCCGCCGCGAGCGCCTTGCGCGCGCTTGGAGCCAGGAGGGGCTTTGCCGCGGGATCTGCGGTACGTCGTATCTTTCCAAGATCGAGCAGGGAAAAGCGGCGGCATCGGAGGAAGTTCTCGCGCTGCTGTTTGCGCGGCTTGGCCTTTCGTGGACCGATGACGCAGACGGCGCGCTGCACGCGCAGACGGAAGCGTGCATGGAGGCACTGTTTGGGGGGGACGCGCCGGCGTTTGCCGCCGCGTTTGCGCGCTTGCGCGCGCAGGAGCGGACGCTGCTTTGCAGCCCCTGCGCGGCAGACTATCTGCTGCTGCGCGAATTTGCCTGTGAAGCGGACGGGGAACGGCGTCCACTGGACGCGGAATTTGTTTCGTTTCTGGACCAGCGCCAGCTCGCGCTTCAGCGCGTGCTGGAGGGGCGGCATGAGGAGGCGGCGCTGCTCTATCCCGCGGCGGCGATCCGCTTGTGGCAGGGGGCGCACCTCTACGCGCGCGGGCGCTATGCCGCCGCGACCGAGGCGCTGCGCGCCGCCTATGACGCCGCGGCCGCCGAGGGCTATGCCCACATCATGATGAACTGCCGCGTATATCTCGGCAACTGCTGTTCCGATTCGGGCGACCCAAAGCGCATGCAGCAGCATTATGCGGTCGCGCAGCGGCTTGCTGAGGCGCTCGGCGATCAGAAGATCCTCTCGACGATCCGCTACAACGATGCGGCGACGAAGATCGAGTGCGGTGACTTTGCGGCGGCGTATGCGTATTTTTCTGCGCTGGAAGAGACAGATGCGATGTCGCTGCACAAGCTCGCCGTCTGCTGCGAGGCGTTGGGACGGCGGGACGAGGCGCTCACCGCGCTTGCGCGGGCAGAGGCGATGCTTCCTGAGGGCGAAGCGCACGCACCCGAGCGGCAGATGCTCGCGCTCGTGCGCTGCCGGCTGGAAACGCCGGACTATCTGCACGACGAGCGCTACGGAACGCTCCTGACGGACTGCTTCGCCCTGCTGCGGCGCGAGCGCGGTGCTGGCTACGCGCGCTTCCACCTCAAGTGGATGCTCAAATGGTACAAGGCGAACCGCCGCTACCGGGAAGCCTGCGCGCTGCTGGAGGACTTTCCTGCGGAAAAGTGAAAAAAGGCTATTGAACGGTATCTGAGGGGAGAAAGTTTCCCACAGATACCGTCTTTTTTTCGCTGACGCACTGCGCCATAATAAATGGCGAGGTGAGAACTATGACAAAAACACTCTGGACAAAGGATTTTATCCGCATCACGCTCGCGACCTCGCTCGGCGCGGCGGGCGGCATCATCAGCGGCTTTGCGCTGTCGTTTCTCGTTTTCGACGAAACGGGCAGCACGCTGGCCTCGGCACTCGTGGTGGCGATCCAATTGCTGCCGGGGGCGGTGCTGCCGCTTCTGATCGCGCCGCTGATGGACCGCTATCCGCGAAAGCCCTTCCTTGTCGGCGGCGACACGGTGAACGCGCTGCTCTATGCGCTCGCGGGCGTCTACCTGCTGCGCTGTGAGTTCTCTTACACGGTGTATCTCGGCTTTTCGCTGCTGCTTGCGTGCCTGAGTGCCTTTGACGAGCTGGCCTACAGCAGCTTTTACCCGCTTATCCTGCCTGAGGGGACGGAGGAAAAGGGCTACACGGTTTCCTCCATGCTCTATCCCGTGCTCAAGGTGCTGATGATGCCCGTGGCTGCCGTGCTCTTCGATACGCTGGGCGTGGCGCGGCTGCTGCTCGTGCAGTCGGCGCTGTCGCTGCTCTCTGCGCTGATCGAAAATAAGATCACGGTCGCAGAAACGCCGCGCGGCGGCGAGCGCTTTTCCCTGCGCCTCTGGTGGGAAGATCTCCGCGAGGCGGCCGCCTATCTCAAGCGGGAAAAGGGCTTGCGCGCACTGTATGATTATATGGCGGTGACCAACGGCATGGCGGCGGGCTATTCGCCGCTGCTCATTGCCTTTTTTCGCACAGCGCCCGGCTTTACGGCGGCGATGTACTCCTTTTTCTCCGTGGCGGAGTTTGCCGGGCGCTCGCTCGGCGGCGTGGTGCGCTACCGCTATACTCTGCCGGAAAAGAAGCGCTTTCCCTTCATCTTCGCCGTCTATCAGATCTATGAAATGATGGACGTGCTGCTTTTGTGGCTGCCGTATCCGCTGATGCTCGCAAACCGCGCCGTTTGCGGCTTTCTCGGCATCAACAGCGCAACGATCCGGCAAGCAGCGGTGCAGCGGTATCTTCCCGATCCTCTGCGCGCCCGCATCAACGCCTATGAAAGTGTGCTTATCACGGCTGCGAGCGCGGTGCTGTCGCTCGCGGTGGGGGCGCTCGGCGAGGTGATGGATTACCGGCTCTGCGTCAGCCTCTGCGCCGCGCTGACGCTGCTCTTCTGCTGGCTTTCCGTCTTTCGCCGCCGCGGCGCGGTCAGGGAAGTGCTGCGCGGCAAGGAGGCCGCGTGAGCAGATTTCTTGCACTTTCCCTTGTTTTCTGCGGATAAATATAGTATAATTTCGAAAAAGTATCCCCATGGGGCGATTTCGGGCGAATGTGCCGCGCCGACTGGGTAAAACCGCAATGGATAGAGGAGATTTTGCTATGAATATGATCCGCAGCGCAAAGAACCAGATCGCCGAGCTGACGGCGGCGGCTTACCGCGCGGCTGTGCAGGAAGGCCTCCTGCCCGAGGGCGTTACCACCGTTCCCGCCGTGGAGATCCCCAAGGATACCGCCAACGGCGACTATACGACGACCTTCTGCCTGGCCGCTTCCAAGGCCATGCGCAAGAATCCCCGCGAGGTCGCCAAGATCCTGACCGAGCACATGGATCTGAGCGACACCTACTTCACCTCCGTTGAGATCGCAGGCCCCGGCTTTTTGAACTTCCGCCTCGGCGAGAAGTGGTATGCCGACGTGATCTCCGCCGTGGAAGAAGAGAAGGAAAACTACGGCCGCGACAACTGGCTGGACGGCAAGAAGTATATGGTCGAGTTCGTCTCCGCGAACCCCACCGGCCCCATGCACATGGGCAACGCGCGCGGCGGCGTGCTCGGCGATACGCTCGCAGAGGTGCTTGACTGGTCGGGTGCAAAGGTCTGGCGCGAGTTCTACGTCAACGACTTCGGCAACCAGATCGAAAAGTTCGCCAAGAGCATCGAGGCGCGCTACATCCAGCTCATCCGCGGCGAGGACGCCGTTGAGTTCCCCGAGGACGGCTACCACGGCGACGATATCCGCGAGCTTGCCAAGGCCTTCTACGACCTTCACGGCGAGAGTTACCTTGATAAGCCCGTCGAGGAGCGCCACGCCGACATGGCTCACTTCGGCCTTGAGCGCAACATTCCGAAAATGAAGAGCGATCTTGAGCGCTACGGCATCAAGTTCGATGAGTGGTTCTTCGAATCCAGCCTGCACAACAGCGGCTTTGTGGCCGACACGGTGGAGGAGCTGCACAAGCTCGGCTGGACCTACGAAAAGGAAGGCGCGCTCTGGCTCAAGACCGCCGAGATCATGCGCGAGCAGTACCGCAAGCAGGGCAAGAAGGACGAGGACATCGACAAGCTCGACCTCAAGGACGATGTGCTGCGCCGCGCCAACGGCTTCTACACCTACTTCGCCGGCGACATTGCCTACCACCGCAACAAGTTCGCCGTGCGTCATTTCGACAAGGTCATCAACATCTGGGGCGCGGACCATCACGGCCATGTGGCCCGTATGAAGGGCGCGATGGACGCGCTGGGTCTCGACGGCACCAACCGCCTCGATATCGTGCTGATGCAGCTCGTCAAGCTCGTGCGCGACGG
>DPGF01000006.1:34504-55948 GCA_003522105.1 Oscillibacter sp. | reverse complement strand
GACAGCGAGAACCCCATCTACTATATCCAGTACGCGCACGCGCGCATTTGCAGCCTCCTGAAGGCACTCGAGGAAGAGGGCCACAGCGTCAAGTCCGGCGCGGTGGATCTCTCCATTCTCTCGAGCGAGTCTGAGCGCGCGCTCATCAAGGAGCTTTCCTCCTTCGCCGAGGAGATCCGCATGGCGGCGCGCGACTACGACCCGAGCTATATCAACCGCTATCTCATGCGTCTTGCCGCGGCGTTCCACAAGTTCTACAATGCCTGCCGCATCAAGGGCGAGGACGAGGCCGTCATCGACGCGCGCCTCAAGCTCGCCGCTGCGACGCGCCAGGTGCTTGCCAACGGCCTCAAGGTCATCGGCTGCTCCGCACCGGAGAAGATGTAAAAAACATCATACCGACAAGAAAACAGGCGTCCGGCCATTGGCCGGACGCCTGTTTGCGCCGTTAGAGGACTTTTGCGAGAAACGACTGCAAGCGCTCGCTTTTCGGGTGGTCGAAGAGCGCGGCGGGCGCGCCTTCCTCGAGGATCGTGCCGCCGGACATAAAGACCACGCGGTCGGCGACCTCGCGCGCGAAGCCCATCTCATGCGTGACGACGACCATTGTCATGCCGTCGTGAGCGAGGTCGCGCATGAGGTCGAGAACCTCGCCGACCATCTCAGGGTCAAGCGCGCTCGTCGGCTCGTCGAAGAGCATGACCTCGGGCGCCATGGCAAGCGCGCGCACGATGGCGATGCGCTGCTTCTGCCCGCCGGAGAGCATCGCGGGGTATTCGTCTGCCTTATCGGCAAGGCCGATGCGTTCAAGCAGCGCCATAGCCTGCGCGTCGGCATCGGGCTGCGATTTGAGACCCAGCTTCACGGGGGCGAGGGTGATATTTTTCTTCACCGTCATGTGCGGGAAGAGGTTGAAGTGCTGGAACACCATGCCCATCTCGCGGCGGTGAAGGTCGAGGTCGACCTTTTTGCCGTTGAGGGCAACGTCCTTGAAGTAAATGGTGCCGGAGGTCGGCTGCTCCAAGAGATTGAGGCAGCGCAGCAGCGTGGATTTGCCGCTGCCGGAGGGGCCGATGATGGCCACGACCTCGCCCTTCTTTACGCTCAGATTGCAGTGGGAGAGCGCGTGGACGCTGCCGCCGCCATATTCCTTGCAGACGTCCTCCACGCGAATGAGATCAGTGCCTGTCGCCACGACGCATTCTCCTTTCCAGTGCCTCGATCGCCTTGCCGGCGGGATAGGTGATGCAGAAATACATCATTGCCGCCAGCACATAGGGTGCGAGGGAAATATAGGTGGCGGTCGCCACCGTTTTGGCCGCAAACATCAGCTCGACCATGCCGAGCGTGGAGCAGATGGACGATTCCTTGACCATGGTGACGACCTCGTTGCCGAGCGCGGGCAGGACGTTTTTTACAGCCTGCGGCAGCACAACGAGCTTCATCGCCTGCACGGAGGATAGACCCAGCGAGCGCGCGGCCTCGGTCTGCCCCGCGTCTACGGCAAGGATACCCGCGCGGAAGATCTCAGCGACGTAGGCGGAGCTGTTGAGCGCCAGCGCCACAACGCCGGGGATAAAGCGGGAAATGTCGATAAATCCGAAGAGGTACAGGCGTGGAATGGAGATCGCGCCAAAAAGACCGAAGTAGATGATCGAGAGCTGCACGAGCAGCGGCGTGGAGCGAAAGACCGCGACATACGCACCCGAAACGGCGCGCACAAGACGGTTTTTGCTCAGACGCATGAACGCCAGCAGCAGCGCCGGAAGAACTGCCAGTGCAACCGACACGACCGCGAGCAGGAGCGTATATCCGAGCGCCTGCAAAAAGTACACGCCGTATTTCGGCAGGAAGGAAAAGTTGATAAACGACGCCGGAGACATACCGACAAAGAGGCTGCTCCACCGTGTGGCAAGATCCATGGGAGAGATCTCCTTTCAAAAGTGAGAATACGATGCGTATTTTTGCCGTAGATGCGCCAAAGAGCAAAGCCATGGGGCTTTGCTCTTTGGCAATGAGAGATGGGAGAGAGGAGAGCAAAAGAAATGAGAGAGGAACCCTTTTTCAGGCTGCGGAATCGTCTGCCGAAACATCGACGGCCTTGCCGCTCAGCTCGTTGGCTGCGGTAATGAAATCGGCGAGCTTATTTTCAGACTGCATCTTGGCGATGGCCTCGTTGATGGCGGGCAGCAGCCCCTTGGGATCACCCTTGGCAACGGCGATGCAGTAGGGCTGCGCCTCGCCGAGCTCGGAGGAAGCGGGTGCAATGGCAAGGTCAGGGTTGGTCTCGGCATATTCCTGCGCGACCGCACCGTCGAGCACGACCGCGTCGACCTTACCATAGACCAGTTCGTTGACAAGATCGGTCACAAGGGAGAGAGAGACGAGGTTTGCGCCCGGGAGCTGATCGGTTACAACGGTTTCCTTGGTGGTGGCTGCCTGCGCGCCCACGCTCTTGCCGTCGAAGTCAGCAAGCGTTGCGTACTGCGCGGCATTGTCCGCCTTGACGAGGATCATCGGGGGGATATCGGTGTAGTAGGGATCGGAGAAATCAGCGGAGGCGAGACGCTCGGGCGTGGCTTCCATGGCCGCCATGACAATGTCATAGTCACCCTTGGCAAGGGAGGTGAGCAGGTAGTCGAAACTCATATTTTCGATCTGCAATTTCTTGCCCATCTCGTCGGCAATGTACTGCGCGGCGGAAATGTCGATGCCGGCATACTGCATCGTGCCGCTCTCGTCGGCATACATGAACTCAAAGGGGGCGTAGTCGGCGGAGGTGCCGAGTACCAAGGTGTTGGATCCCTCCTGATCGCCGCTGCCGTCAGCGTCGGTGCTGCCGTTATCGGTCTTGCTGCCGCAGGCCATCAGGGAGAGGCTCATCAGCAGAGCCAGGGTCAGTGCAATGTACTTTTTCATGTTGAAAGCTCCTTTTTGTGCGTTCCATCTTGTGTAATATCTGGATACGAAATGAATTTTCATACGCTTCAGAAACGATAGCGTTAGTATAGATGTTTACTTATTCATTGTCAACGAGTAAAAGCCCAAAAAGTGAAGAGAACGGCGGAAGATTTTCTATGCAGCCTGTACAAATATACGGAAAATGCCAAGAAAACTGAATATAATCTGCAATTATGCATCGTGGAGTGAATAATAAGGCGGGCGGCGCACAAACGAAACAGAACAGCCGCAGAAGCATATCGACTTCTGCGGCTGTTCTATTCTTCTTATCGGGAGAGGGATCCTGATGCGCTGCGGGCGCGCTTTGACGGTTTCCTGTAAGCGAAATAATATGCGATCGCGCACAGCGGCAGCGCGGCGAGCACATCAAGGACGGAGTGCTGCTTCATAAAGACGGTGGAAATACAGATGAGGAAGGCCGCGATGGCCGAGGCGATGCGCCATTTCTTTGCGGAAAAGACCGGCGCATACCAGAAGGCAAAAAATGCCGCCATCGAACCGATGACATGCAGCGAGGGGCAGACGTTCGTGTTCGTATCGAACACGTAGAACCCCGCGATGAAGCGCGTGAGGGCATTGTCGCGCGGGAAGACCTCAGGCCGGAGCATCTGACAGGTGGGAAAGAGGAAATAGATAATGAGCGTCACCGAGTAGGTGATTATCACGAAGCGCATCATGCGGCGAAAGCCCGGCACGTCGAAAAAGAACGTGTAGGCCACCGCGCCGATGAGGTAGACGAACCAGAAAAGGTAGGGAATGAGAAACCATTCGTTGAAGGGAATGAGATCATCGAGCGCGCAGTGCATCTCAAAGTAATGCGCAACGGGATAGAACCGCTCTGCGTAGGAAAAGAGCAGCCCGAAAACCGGCCAGAACAGCAGCAGCCACACGTGGGAAAACTCCGGCGTATTCAGCTTGCGGAGGCGGAACTGCCGGTAATCAACACTGGGACAGATCATGCGAGATCCCCCTCCTCTTCCGCTGCGCTCATTTCCGAGAGAATGTTGGCCGCGGCATTTTGCGGCACGGCGGCGCCGAGCGCGTCGCCCATTTTTTCAAGAGCAGGCTCGTTGCTCAGAAGCTTCAGGCTCGTGCGTGCGATCTCGCGGGGCGTTTGCCCCGTGACTGCGCCGCCCGTGCGCAGGAAGAAGTCCTTGTTGTATTCCTCGCAGCCGGATACCGCATCGATAAACACCATGGGAAGGCGCATGGACGCGGCCTCGGTCACGCTGATGCCGCCGGGCTTGGTGAGGTAGAGGTCGGCGGAGTCCATCAAGAGCGCCATGTCCTTCACGTAGGAGCGGATATGGACGTTGTTCACGCCGCAAAAGCGACGGGAGAGACGGCCAAAGAGCTGCTTGTTCGTGCCGCATACGATCGTGAGATCCTGATCGGCGGGGAGCGCACGGGCAATGCGCCGCGCGATGCTCATGATGGGACCGCAGCCCATGCTGCCGCACATCATCACAAGGTGGCGGTGGTCGGCGGGAATGCCGAACGCACGCTTGGCGTCCTCCTTGCGCACGCCGGAGCGGAACATCCGGCGCACCGGAATGCCGCAGGCGCGCAGCCGCTCGGGCGTGATGCCGCCGCCGAGAAAGTTGCCGGAAAGCGATGCGGCGGGGATGAAGTAGCGGTCGAGCGCGCTGTCCTTCACGCTGGGCGAGCAGGTGTAGTCGGTTGCGATCAGGCAGGTTTTGAGATGCGGCAGCCGGGTCTTTACAACCTCGCTGACCATGAGGGCGGCAAAGGGGTGTGTGCAGATGACCGTATCATACCCGCTGCCGGCGATGAAGCCGCCGAGCGTTTCCGCACCCTGCGTGAGATAACGGTAGAGCGTGGAGCTTTCGTGAAACTGCTCGGGGTGCTCCTCTGCCGCGCGGTAGCCCACGCGGAACAGCCACGGTGCGTGGCGGTAGATGCGCACGTGCCAGTTGGAGATGAAGCGCGAGACCTCGGGCGAGATGAAGCGCAGCGCGTCCTCAGTGTCGCAGGGGATATTTTCATGGCGGCACTCTTCTGCGAGCGCCGCGGCGCAGGAGTTGTGCCCCTCGCCGGTGTTGCAGCTTAAAATCAAAACTTTCATAAAAAGCACCGATCCTTTTATTCCGGTTGTTTGGCTTCCCTCGCGTTCCGGCGCTGCTGCGCAGCAAGCAGCCGCTGAAGCCGCGGGCGGTTGTAGCGCTGAATGATGAGAAACGGCAGGTTGCCGAGGAGAATGTAGACGGCGGTGAATACCGCGCCGCCCGTCCCCGGCCAGAGGCGCAGGGCATAGAAGCCGAGCAGGATAAGCAAAAAGTGAATGAACTCCGCCACGCAGGTCTCCTCGATCATGCGCGGGAGCTGCTCGCGGAAGTTGCCCTCGAGCTTTTTTGCGGGAATGAGCTTCGGCACGATCCTGCTCATATCGGGAACCTTGCTTTGCCAGTCATGCACGCGCAGCGCGCGGTAGAGCGCCGGCTCCCAGCTGGCGCAGCGGTAGGGGAAGCTGTCGCCGCGGAACCAGGACTTTGGCAGCAGCCGCCCGAGAACGAACGACGCGACGCCCAGAAAAGCGTAGTAAACGCAGCAGCGCAGAAAGCCCATCGTCATCTCTCCTTTCCCGTGATAAAAACCCGACGCAGGGGAACTGCGCCGGGGAAGCGGTGGCCTGATACGACCAATAGAAACAGTGTAGCACAGAGATTCGAACAAATGATGAAGAGAATCTCAACTTTTGTTGAAAAAAGGCGCTCATGTTTCCATCGGCAGGCGCACGGCAAAGCGGCAGCCGCCGCTCGCCGGATCCTCGAGCCAGACTTCGCCGCCGTGAATGGCAATGATCTTGCGCACGAGCGCAAGTCCGAGACCATTGCCCTCGGACTCGTGCGAGCTGTCGCCCTGATAGAATTTGTTGAAAATGCGGGCCTTATCCTTCTCGGAGATGACAGGGCCTTCGTTGTCGATGGTGAAAAGTACGCTGCCCGTTTCCTGCACGAGGCGCATTTGAACGAGCCCGCCCTGCGGGCCGAATTTTACGGCGTTGTCGATGAGGTTTGTCCACACGTGCTGCAAAAGACCCTCGTAGCCGGTAAAATCCACGGAGTCGAGGTCTACGTCGAAGTCGACCTCTTTTTCCGTCCATCTGCGCTCAAGCGCCAGAATGCACTGGCGCACCTGCTCGTCGAGGCGGAAGCGCGAGCGCCGGGGACGAATGGACTGGCTGTCGAGCTTGCTCAGCAGCAGAATATTGCCCGCAAGGGTGGAGAGGCGGCGCGTATTGAAGAGAATCTTGTCGATATACTCTGCCTGCTCCTCGCTCGACTGCTGATGCTCCTGCAAGAGCGAAGCATAGCCCTCGATGGCGCTGATGGGCGTTTTGAATTCGTGCGAAACGTTGGAGATGAAGTCGGTTTGCAGCGTTTCGGTGGCGTTCAGCTCGCTGACCATGAGATTGAAGTTGTCGTAAATGTCGCGAATGTCACGAAAGATGCTCTTGGTCTCCACGTGAACGTGGAAGTTGCCGCCGGCGACCTCCTTCATGCTGTGCGAAAGGCGGGAGATGGGCGCGAAGAACGCGACGGAGAAGCCCGCTGCCGTGGCGCTGCCGAGCAGCAGCGTGAAAATAAGCACCCAGACGAACATCGGCACATCGACGCCGAGATGCTCCAGCCCCCAGCCTGCGAGCGCGGCCAGAAGCGCCACGACGACAAAGCCCGCCATGCAGATGAAGAAAAACTGCACGCGGATATCAAGAAATCTGTTGCGGCGCTGTTTCATGAGCGCACCACCTTATAGCCGACGCCGCGCATCGTGACGATCTTGAAGTCGGAATTGTCGCGGAGGCGCTCGCGCAGGCGCGCGATGTGCACATCAACGGTGTGGGTATCGGTGCTGGAATCGTAGCCCCAGATGTCGTCCATGAGCTGCTGGCGCGTGAAGATGCGGCCGGGGAAGGAGGCCATCTTGTAGAGCAGCATGAATTCCTTCTGCGGCAGCACCATGCTCTCGCCGCCGACGGTGATGCTGAGCGAGTCGCATTCCATCACCGTGCCGCCGATGACCTGCCGGCGCTCGCTCGCCATCTGCGCGCGGCGCAGCAGCGCGCTCACGCGCAGCACCATTTCGCCGATGTTGATGGGCTTGACCATATAGTCGTCGCTGCCGGAGAGAAAGCCAAGACGCATATCGTCAAAGGCGTCCTTGGCGGTGATCATCATGATGGGAATGGACGAGCCGCTCTCGCGGACGGAGCGCACCAGCTCATAGCCGTCCATCTTCGGCATCATAATGTCGGAGATGATGAGGTCGTAATAGCTCTGCTCCAGCGCGGCAAGCGCCTCCTCGCCGTTGGAAACGCCGAGCACCGTATAGCCGTTTTTGGTGAGCACATGGGCGAAAAGCTGGCGCAGCTCGCGGTCGTCCTCAGCGATGAGTATTTTGAACATGGCACTCCTCCGATCGTTTCCCGCCGTGCGCGGCAGGGTCAGCGTATTTGATGCGCACAGTATAGCATAAGCAAGCGAAAAATGCACGAAAAGCGGCGCATTTTTTGCAGGAAGCGGAAATTGCGCAAAAAAAGAGCCGTTCTGCCGAACGACTCTTTTTTGAAAAACGGACTCAGCCGCCGAGGTAGGCCTTGCGCACCGCGTCGCTTTCCATCAGCTCCTTGCCGGTGCCGGAGAGGGTGATGCGCCCTGTCTCGAGCACATAAGCGCGGTCAGCGATGGAGAGCGCGGCCTGCGCGTTCTGCTCGACGAGCAGGATCGTTGTGCCTGCGGCGTGCAGTTCACGAATGATGTCGAAGATCTGCTCGACGAGAATGGGCGCAAGACCCATGGACGGCTCGTCGAGCATCAAAAGCTTGGGGTGCGACATGAGCGCGCGGCCCATGGCGAGCATCTGCTGCTCGCCGCCGGAGAGCGTGCCGGCGATCTGGCGGCGGCGCTCCTTCAGGCGCGGAAAGCGCTCGTACACATCGGCAATGCCCGCGGCAATGCTGGCATTCGGCTGGGTATAGGCGCCCATTTCGAGGTTGTCCTCCACGGTCATCTGCAAAAAGACATGGCGGCCTTCGGGAACCTGCGCAAGACCGCGCTCGACGATCTTGTGCGCGCTCACGCCCTTTAAGTCCTTGTCCTCAAAGACGACGCTGCCGGACTTGGGATGCAGAAGGCCGGAAACCGTGTTCAGCACGGTCGATTTGCCTGCACCGTTCGCGCCGATGAGCGTGACGACCTCGCCCTGATTGACTTCAAAGGAAACACCCTTGACGGCGTGAATGCTGCCATAGTAGACGTGAAGATCGTTCACCTGTAAGATCAGACTCATCGTCAGGCCTCCTTCTTTCTGCCGAGGTAGGCTTCAATGACCTCGGGATTGTTCTGAATATCCTCTGGTGTACCCTTGGCGATGATCCGGCCGAAGTTCAGCACGGCGATGCCCTCGCAGATGTTCATGACGAGGTTCATGTCGTGTTCGATGAGCAGCACCGCGATATGGAAGGTGTCGCGAATGGAGAGAATATTTTCCATCAGCTCGGCCGTTTCGCTCGGATTCATGCCGGCGGCGGGTTCGTCGAGCAGCAGAAGGCTCGGGTTGGTTGCCAGCGCGCGCAGGATCTCAAGGCGGCGCTGCGCACCGTAGGGCAGCGAGCTTGCTTTGGCGCCGGCGAGGTGCTCCATGTGGAAGATGGAGAGAAGCTCCATTGCGCGCTCGTGCATGACGCGCTCTTCCTTCCAGAAGCGGGGCAGACGGAAAATGCCCTCGGGCATCGTGTAGTGCATCTGGTTGTCCATCGCAACGGTGATGTTGTCCTCCACGCTCAGTTCACCGAAGAGGCGAATGTTCTGGAAGGTACGGGCGATGCCTGCGCGGTTGACCTGCGCGGTGCTGAGGTCATGGATATCCTTGCCGTTTAAGAGGATCGTGCCGTGGGTGGGCTGATAGACCTTGGTGAGCAGGTTGAAGACCGTGGTCTTGCCCGCGCCGTTCGGGCCGATGAGACCGGAGATCTCCGTGCGGCCGATGGTCACGTTGAAGTTGTCGACCGCCTTGAGTCCGCCGAAGGTGATGCCGAGGTCGATGCACTCGAGCACGGGGGATTTGTCCGCGTCGCGCTCGGTCAGCAGCGCCGGTTCACGCAAAACGGGGACGAGCTTGGTTTTCTGCTTTTGCGGCATATTCTGAGTCATGGTCAGTCCTCCTTTTCAGCGGCGGTGCGGCGGTGGGGCAAGAGCCTGCCGAAGAACGCCTTGGCCTGCGGGTTATTGGTCGCGAGCATGACGAAGATCAGTACGATCGCATAGATGAGCATACGGTAGTCGTGGAGCGGGCGCAGTGCCTCGGGCAGGATGGTGAGCGCGGCGGCGGCAATAAGCGAGCCCCAGACGTTGCCGAGCCCGCCGAGCACCACGAACACCAGCACGAGGATAGAGAGGTTGAAGTTGAACTTCGTGGCCTGGAGAGAAGAGTAGTTCAGGCCGAAGAGCGCGCCTGCCGCGCCCGCGAGGGCGGCGGAGGTGACGAATGCCAGAAGCTTGTACTTCGTCAGGTTGAGGCCGATGGCCTGCGCGGCGATGTGGTTGTCGCGGATCGCCATGATCGCGCGGCCCGCGCGAGAGCGGGTCAGGTTCAGCACGACGAAGAGCGTGAGCATCACGAGGATGAAGCCTGCGGTGAAGCTTGCGATGGTGGCGGTGCCGGTCGCGCCCTGCGCGCCCTTGATGATGGCCGTGCCGTTCGCACTCAGGCCGAGGTCATCGACCGTTTTGTTGCCGGAGAGATTGAAAACGAAGTGCAGGCCCTTTTCATCGCAGCCAATGATGAGGCAGTTGATAAGCTCCTTGATGATCTCGCCAAAGGCGAGCGTCACGATGGCGAGATAGTCGCCCTGCAAGCGGAGCACGGGCGTGCCGATGAGAAGGCCGACGAGCGCGGCGAGAAGCGCACCGATGAACATCGAGAGCGCGAGGCGCACGGGGCCATTCGGAATGAGTCCCGCAAGGCTCTGCGAAACGACGATACCGGAGAACGCGCCAACGCTCATAAAGCCTGCGTGGCCGAGGCTCAGCTCGCCGAGAATGCCGACCGTGAGGTTCAGCGAAACGGCCATGGACATATAGCAGCAGATCGGCACGAGAAGACCGATGACCGAGCGCTTGAGAGAGCCGTTGCTTTGCAGCACCGTCACGATGACGAAGGCGGCGATCACGCCGAAATAGGTCGCAAAGTCGACCCTGGTGGTTTTCTTGAGGGAGTTGAACTGTTTCATTTTCTTTGTCATTCCGGCCACCTCACACTTTCTCCGGCACGTACTTGCCGAGCAGTCCTGCGGGCTTGACGAGCAGCACGACGATCAGCACGGCAAAGACGATGGAGTTTGCAAGGTTCGTCGAGATATAGGCCTTGGCCATGGCCTCGATGATGCCGAGCAGAAGACCGCCGAGGAACGCGCCGGGAATGGAACCGATGCCGCCGAACACCGCCGCGGTGAATGCCTTGATGCCGGGCATGGAGCCGGTGGTGGGCATGAGGGAGGTGTTGAACGAGCAGAGCAGCACGCCCGCGATGGCCGCGAGCGCCGAGCCGATGGCAAACGTCGCGGAAATGGTCGCGTTGACGTTGATGCCCATCAGCTGTGCCGCCGCCTTATCCTCCGAGCAGGCACGCATGGCCTTGCCCATCTTGCTCTTGCTGACGAAAAGCGTCAGCGCGATCATGATGACGACGCAGGCGGAGATCGTGAGAAGGGAGATGTAGGAAACGGTCAGCTTGCCGCCGAAGATCTTCACAGAGCCCGTGACCACGGGGGGATAGGAGCGTGCGGCGGCCTTCCAGATGAGCAGCGCGGAGTTCTGGAGGAAGTAGCTTACGCCGATGGCGGTGATGAGCACCGCAAGGCTCGGCGCGGAGCGCAGGGGCTTGTAGGCAAGGCGCTCGATGACGATGCCGAGGACGGTGCAGACGACGACAGCCATCAGCACCGCCACGATGTTGGGAAGCCCCAGATAAAACATCGCGCAGAAGGAGACGTAGCCGCCGATCATGATGACGTCGCCGTGGGCGAAGTTCAGCATCTTGGCAATGCCGTAAACCATCGTATAGCCGAGGGCGATGATGGCGTACACACTGCCGAGGCTGATGCCGCTGATGAGATAGGATAAGAATTCCATAGAATGGCACCTCGTTTTCTCGTTCGGGATTGGGAGTTGTCTGTGGCAGAAACAAGGGCAGAGAGGAAGGACGCTGCCTTCGTTTCCGCCATAGAAAGCAAGGACGGAGGCCGCCGGGGGGAGTTTCCCCCGGCAGCCCGCCTTAGAGAGAGAATTTCCTGAGAGAGAAGCAAATTTTCAATCAGCCTTCGACGTACTGGCCGTCCTTGACGACGTAGGCGGTCGGGGCCTTGGAGACCTGACCCTCGGTGTTCCAGGTCATGTCGGTACCGGTGAGACCGGTGAACTTGAGAGAGGTCATGACGGAAACGAGCGCGTCGCAGATCTCTTCGTTGCTCATGTCGGCGGTGCAGCCGGCCTTTTCGAGCGCTTCCTTGACGATGTACACACCGTCGTAGGCGTCGGCAGCGAACTGGTTGGGCGTGGTGCCGTAGGCGGCAACGTAAGCGTCAACGAAGCTCTGGCTGGATTCAACGGTAGCGCAGAACGGGGTCATCAGCACGAGGCCCTCAGCGAGGGAAACATCAAAGCCGGGCATATCGAGAATGCCGTCCATGCCGTCCACACCGAAGAAGGTGGGGGCATAGCCCATGGCCTTGGCCTGCGCGAAGATCACGGAAGCGGGCTGATAGTAGATGGGGAGGAAGACGAGGTCGGCGCCGGCGGTCTGCGCGGCGGCGAGCTGAACGGAGAAGTCAGAGGAGGTATCGAGGGTAAAGGTGCCCTGATAGACGATGGAGAGGCCCTTGTCGCCCGCTTCCTTCACGAAAGCATCGCGGATGCCCTGAGAGTAAGCGTCGTCGTTGCGGTAGATGACGGCGATCTTGGCATCGGCATAGTGCTCAGCCATGTAGTCGGCAGCGCAAACGCCCTGGTTGGGGTCGGTGAAGCAGACCTGGAAGACATTGTCCTTGCCCGCGGTCACGTCAGTGGAGGAGGCGGAGGGGGTCAGCATGAAGGTGCGGTCGGTGTAGCAGGCATCGGCAACGGCGATGGAAGCGCCGGTAGTCGTGGGGCCGACGAGGACCTGCATGCCGTTATCCATCATGTTGTTGTAGGCGTTGACGGCCTTTTCGCCGTCGGCCTCATCGTCCTGAGAGAGGAACTTAAACTTGATGGTGCTGTCGCTCGCGTTGATCTCGTTGATGGCGAGCTCCACGCCCTGCTTGACGGCCACGCCGTAGATCGCGTTGTCGCCGGTCAGCGGGCCGGAGGTGCCGACCGTGAAGGTCTGGACACCGTCGGATGCGCCGCCTGCATTGGCGTCGTTGTTCGCATCGTCGCCCTTGGAGCCGCAGGCGGCCATCGAGAGCGTCATGGCTGCTGCCATGAACATGCACATAAACTTCTTTTTCATCGTTTTGTATCTCCTTTGATTCAAGAATTGACAGGTTTGTTTATACAAAAAAGCGGTTCCGCCAATCCCGGCAGAACCGCTTTGCTGTATCGCTTGGAAAAAGTGCTCAGCAATCGCATCTTGTCGGGGTGACGCACGAAAGAATGGCCAGAAGAACCAGTACCAGAATGGAAATGGCAATGATGGTAATCTGGCGGAAAATAATAATGGACGCCATCATAATGGCGCCCATAACGATGCAGTTGTAAGCGGAGGAGCGAGAGGTGCAGCAGGAAGCGGCCTCTGCGCAGGCGGCAGAAGCGGAAGCGGTATTCTGATTTGCATAAGCAAAACGGAACATAGCATGACGTCCTTTCATGTATCTCTCATATTTGATGGGCTAATTTTAGCGCGCGAAGCGGAATATGTCAATATCGCATATTACCCAAATAGAAAAACCGGAAAAAGCGGTCATTTCTACGATATTGACAAGATATACAGCCCAGAGGGGAAATTCTTCCCTCTGCATGCCGTTCTACCTTGCGGAGAGCGGGGAAAAGGAATGAGAGAAATGCCGAAAAGCGGTGATGATTTGACGTTAGCACTTGAAGTGCGAGAGTGCTAAAAGTTCACGGAACGGTAACAAATGACGGGGAATATCTGCTATACTTGGGTTCAAATATCATTCAGAGAGGGATGCTTTTATGGCAAAAAAACAGTTTAAAGCAGAATCCAAGCGTTTGCTGGATCTGATGATCAACTCCATTTACACGCACAAGGAGATCTTCCTGCGCGAGATCATTTCCAACGCGAGCGACGCCATCGACAAGCTCTGCTATGTCGCGCTGACGGACGACAAGGTCGGCATGAACCGCAGCGACTTTGCCATCACGGTGTCGGTCGACAAGGAGAACCGCACGCTGACGGTCTCGGACAACGGCATCGGCATGAGCCGTGAAGAGCTTGAAAACAACCTTGGTGTGATCGCCTCCTCGGGTTCCTATAAGTTCCGCCAGGAGACGGAGGAAACGAGCAAGAAGGAGGCCGACATCGACATCATCGGTCAGTTCGGCGTAGGCTTCTACTCCGCGTTCATGGTGGCCGATGAGATCACCGTCCGCACGAAGAAGTACGGTTCGGAGCAGGCCTATGAGTGGAAGTCCTCCGGCGCGGACGGCTACACCGTGACCGAGTGCGACAAGGAAACGGTCGGCACCGAGGTCATCATGCACATCAAGCCCGACACGGATGAGGAGAACTACAGCGAGTATCTCGAGCCCTACCGCCTGCACGCGCTCATTAAGAAGTATTCCGACTACATTCGCTATCCCATTCGCATGATGATGCCCGAGCAGAAGGTCAAGGAGGGCAGCGACCAGGAGAAGCCTGAGTTTGAGACCGTTGAGGAGCTCAAGACCGTCAACTCCATGGTGCCGCTCTGGCAGCGCAAGCGCAGCGAGGTGACGGACGAGGAGTACAACAAGTTCTATTCCGAACTGACGCGCGAATTTGACAAGCCCCAGCGCACGATCACCGTTTCCGCCGAGGGCAGCGTCACCTATAAGGCGCTGCTGTTCGTTCCCTCGTCGCGCCCGTTCAACTTCTACACCGAAGGCTATGAAAAGGGTTTACAGCTCTACAGCGCGGGCGTTCTCATCATGGATAAGTGCGACTCGCTCCTGCCCGACTATCTGCGCTTCGTGCGCGGCGTGGTCGATTCGCCGGATCTGAGCCTCAACATCTCCCGCGAGCTTTTACAGCACGACCGCCAGCTCAAGGTCATCGGCCAGAACCTTGAAAAGAAGGTGCGCGCCGACCTGGAAAAGTTCCTCAAGGACGACCGCGAGGGCTACGAGAAGTTCTATGCGAACTTTGGCCGCCAGCTCGGTTACGGCATCGTGAGCGACGGCGGCGAAGCGCGCAGGGATTCGCTCAAGGAGCTGCTGATGTTCTACTCCTCCACGGAGAAGAAGCTCACAACGCTCAAGGAATACGTTTCGCGCATGAAGGAAGACCAGAAGTGCATCTACTATGCCGCCGGCGAGAGCGTCGCGGCGGTGGATAGGCTGCCGCAGACCGAGCTTTTGAAGGATAAGGACTACGAGATCCTCTATCTCACGGGCGAGACGGACGAATTCACCCTGCAAGCGCTGATGAACTACGACGAAAAGCCCTTCCGTTCCATCGTCGACGGCGACCTTGAGCTTGGCGACGAAGAGGAGCACAAGGACGACGGCGAGAGCGCGGAGCTGATGCAGTTTGTCAAAGAAACGCTCGGCGACAAGATCAAGGAAGCCAGAGTTTCGCACCGCTTGAAGACCCACCCTGTCTGCCTGACGGCGGGCGAGGGCTTCAGCTTCGAGATGGAGAAGTACTTCAAGAACTTTGAAATGCCCGAGCCGATCAAGGCGGAGCGGATCCTCGAGCTGAACGTCGCACACCCGGCGGTCAAGGCGATGGCCGCGGCGATGGCGAGCGACCGCGACAAGGCGGCGCTCTACGCCAAGATCCTCTACGAGCAGGCGAACCTCATCGCGGGACTGCCGCTTGAAGACCCCGGCGCATACACCGACATGGTGGCGCAGCTGATGCAGTAAAATGAATAGGGAAAGAGCGCGGAGAGTATCTCCGCGCTCTTTTTTCACGCGCTGCCTGTCCCGCGCCTATACTGGCATACAGGCGCGCTTCCGCCTGACAAACCGTAAAGGCGATGAACTGATATGCTCCGACCTCTGATGCTGGCATGGCTCGGCACGTCCTTTACCTTCCTGATGACGGCGCTGGGCGCCGCGACGGTATTCTTTTTTGCCCGTGCGGTCTGCGAGCGCGCGCAGGGCGCGCTGCTGGGGTTTGCGGCGGGCGTGATGACGGCGGCGAGCGTGTGGAGCCTCATTCTGCCTGCCATCGAGCAGACGGCGGCAGAGGGACGGCTGCCGCCGTTTCTGCCTGCGGCAGCGGGTATCGTGCTGGGTGCGCTGCTGCTGGCGCTGCTTGACGAATTCACGCGGCAGCGGGGCGGCGAGCGGGTCACGCACAGCGATTTTCTGCTCCTGTCCGCCATCACGCTGCACAATATCCCCGAGGGCATGGCCGTTGGCCTCGCGTTCGCGCTGGCGGCGGACGGGGAGGGGCTTGCGGGCGCGGCGGCGCTGGCGCTCGGCATCGGCGTGCAGAACTTTCCCGAGGGCGCGGCGGTGGCGCTGCCGCTGTATCAGTCCGGGCAGTCAAAGCTGCGCGCCTTTGTAACCGGCGTGCTCTCCGGCGCGGTGGAGCCGCTGTTCGGCGTGCTGGTCGTGCTGGCGGCGGCGCGTGTGCATGCGCTGATGCCGTGGCTTTTGAGCTTTGCGGCGGGTGCGATGCTCTACGTTGTGGCGGAAGAGCTGCTGCCGCGCGCGGGAAGCCGCCGGGGGACCTGCGGCTTTCTTGTGGGCTTTCTTTTTATGATGGTGCTTGATGTTGCGCTGGGATAAAAATTTTTTTGCCTCCTGTTGCACCCGAACGTCTCACAAACGGGTTTACAGCGATAAAGCTGTAAACGGTTCGCGGCAAGGCCGCGGGCTGCACAAAAAAGGAGGAGCAGCATGCACAATTATGACCAGAATCCAAGAACGCAAATCGAGATCTGCAAGCATCTGGCGCAGATGAAATTCGACAACCCCATCGAAAAGGCCCAACGCGCGGCGGACGAGCGCGTCTACCGCTTTGCGGGCATTGACGAGGCTGTCGCGGTGCTGAGCGTCGTGCGCCGCACACGCTGAGAGGGGGGCAGCATGAAAAAAACCGACAACTATTCCCTCCCGCAGTGGGAGAAGCAGGACTTCATCAAGATGGAGGACTTCAACGACGCGTTCGGCAAGACCGACGCGGCGCTCAAGGCGAACGCCGACGCAACCGCGACCGGGCTGAATGCGGAAATCGCCGCGCGCGGCGAAGCCGTTGCCGCGCTGCAAGCCGCGCTGACCGCGGCGGTGGGCACGACCGGCTACAACTGCCGCATGATCGCGGGCAGCTACACCGGCACGGGGCGCTCCGGCTCCGGCAACCCCACGGTGATCGTGACGGGCTTCCGGCCGCTGGTGCTGGTGCTCACGAGCAAAAACGGCACCTTTGTCCGCATTCGCCACACGGACGCGACCTTCGCCGACCACGACTTCACCGGCGGCAACGTCACCAACCAGATGACGTGGGGCGCCGACCGCATCAGCTGGTACAACACGGTCAGCTCCTCGGCGAACGAGCGGCAGGCGAACGAGAGCGGCGTGACCTACCACTACCTCGTCCTCGGCTGCGACGCGGCCTGAGGCGGGAAAAACGGCAAAAAAGAAGACCCCCGAGGGGGGCCTTCTTTTTTATTGCGCGAATGGGAGATTAGCTGTTGTAAACAAGAATCTGGTACTCAGCGGTCTTGCTGGTATCCCAAGAGGTGACCTTGACGAGCATGTCGCTGGCGACCTGAGTATCCTCGTTCGTAACGGGGGTCTTGAAGTCGGTGTTGAAGAATTCGACCTTCTGGAAGTTGCACTTCAGAGCCTGCTCGAGAGCAGTTCTCAGGTTGGCAACCGTGAAGGTTTCGTCAGCAGCAGAGACCCAGATGGTTCTGTAGCCATCGTTGCTCGGCGTGTTGTAAACGATAACATCCTGAGCGTAACCCGGCACATCGCACTTACCCTCGTTCAGCAGGTTCTCCGCAGCAGCAGCCTGCTTGGTGGTGGTGATGACGATAGGATCAGTGACAACGGTGCCATAGCTGACCTCAGCATAAGCGACCTTGGTGCCCTCGGGCGCAAGAGTGACTTCCTTGTCGTCCTTGTCGAAGTACTTGACGGTCAGATTTTCATTGCCCATCTTGGCCTCATCGATCATCTCGTACTCGTGCTCGAAGGTAACAGTGATCTTGTTGAAGTCCTTGCCGTAGTACTCGACATCCTTGGTCTCCTTACCATCAACGGTAACGGGAGCCTTGATGTAGAGATCATACACGGCGAGAGCATCGAAGGTGTTACCAACCTTGGTATCGTCATACTGAACGAAGATGTAGCTGTTGCTGTTCAGATGCTTGGCGGTCCAATCCTCGGTATCAACGGTGCCCTTGGTCCAGCTGCCCTCGTACTTGGCAATGGCGGTGGTGTTGTCAAGATCGAAGTTAACATAACTACCGGTCTTAGCATTGTAAGCCCCAATGCGGTTGCCGTCAGTGGTGTAGGTATCAACATAGTAAGAAGCAAACTTCTGGATACCGTACCAGACGCCGTTCTCGCCCTCGGTGACCTCGTACAGGCCGATCTCATCGATGTTGAAGACCTCGGCTTCATCAGCATCCCAGTAATCGTAGTAGACCTTGAGAGGCTTGTCGGCCTTCTTCAGCTCGCCGTCGACCAGCTCGAGAACTTCAATGGTAGCGATCTTGTTGCCGTCAGCGTCGATCTCGGAGGAGATGGGCGTAACGTCGTAGACAAACACGGTGCGGGTGGTGAACTCCTCAACGCAGGCGTAGAAGAGATCAACATAGCCGTCGTTGTTGACGTCCAGATACTGAACCTTCCAAGCGCGGCTGAAGCTGGGGAGCTTGTCATAGCCGGTGTAGTGCGCGATCTTGCCGTCGGGAGACTCGGAGGTCTGGAGCAGGATCTGGGTGTCCTTGTTCAGCTGCAGGCGGCCTTCATCAATGGTGATGTACTTGTTGCCGGCAACAAAGCGAGCGTAGCGAGAGGTGTCGAACTCAGCATTCTCGAAGGTGTAGACGCCGTCCTTGTCAACGGTGTAGGCGTAGACGGTGTAGTAGAAATCATCGTTCTTGGAGCTGTTGCTGTTGATGGCATTGTCCTTGACGTCATAGCCCATGACCTCGTCGATGGCAACGCCCTCAGCCTTCTCGCCGTTGAAGAAGTAGGGGGTACCGAAGAGGCCGTCAACGCCGCGCTTGCCCTCAACTCTGTCGATGTACAGGCTGTCGAGAACAGCGTAGTTGGATGCCAGCGCATCGAGACCGATGACATTGCCATAGGTGTCGAAGTAGAAGTTATAGGAGGAACCGAGGGTCAGCAGATCGTAGCCATTGGTGTACATGGCAGTGTTGGTGACCTTGACGTCTTCCTTGTCAATGCCCATGACGCCCTGAATGCTGTTGATGGTCTTGGTGTTGCCCTTGATCTTGGTCAGCATGCCGCCCTTGTTCTCAGCCTTGACCATGGACTGGATCTTGCCGTCAGCGACGGTGACCAGAACCATATCGTCAGCCTTGAACTCGTCGCTGGTGACGAACTTGGCATCAAACTTGCCCTCGAAACCATAGATCTCGTCAACGAGGACATAAGCCTTGGTGACGTGACCCTTGGCGTCGGTCTTCTCGGCAACAGCCTTCTCGACCTCAGCGAGGAAGGTGTCGACGTTGACAACGCGATCCTTGTAGATCTCGGTCAGGCGGCCCTGCTGGGTCTCAGCGCAGGCCTCCTTGTTGTCAGCGATGACATAGGTGCCGTCCTTCGTGGCGTCCTTGCTGTTGGTGTAAACATCGAGCTTGGTATCCTTGGCCAGGCCGGACTCGTCGTAAACTTCGCAGTTCTTGGCGGGCTCGGTGAAGGTGGCGAGAGGCTTGACAGCGATGACGGTCTCCTCATCACCGGTGTTGTAGGTCCAGGTGATGGTGGGACGGCCGAACTTGTCAATGGTCTTGTTGTCCTTATCAAGCTCGAAGTTCTTCTTGCCGAGGGTGACGTTGTTCTTGAACAGCTTGTTGTCCGTGTCGCCGTTCAGGCCGACGTTCTGATAACCGAACGCGGCGGTGTAGGTGACCATGGGAACGTTGATGGCACGGAACAGGATCTCAGCAACCAGCTCACGGGTAGCGGGAGCGCCGAGGTTGGTGGTCTTAGCAACGTTGTCCAGAATGTGGAGCTGCTCGGCATACTTGGCAACGTTCAGCGCCCAGTCAGCGCCGGTGAACTCACCGTTCTTGTCGTAACCGACAGCACGGAGGATCATGGCGAGGACTTCATAGCCGGTGATGTTGCCGGAGGGCTGGAAGGTGCCGTTGGGGTAGCCCTTAACAAGCTCAGCGTTGGAGCAGTAGCCGATGTAACCGGCAGCCCAGCCGGCACCAGCCATGTCGGTGAACTTGTTGTAAGAGGCGTACAGGCCGGACTTGTCGTTCTTGGCGACGTCGCCGGTGTAGATACGATAGATGATCGTAGCCACCTCTGCGCGGGTGATGTTGTTCTCGGGCTTGAAGGAACCGTCCTCATAACCCTTGAAAACACCCATGCCATTCAGGACGGCGACAGCTTCAGCGTAATCTTCGTTGATCTTCTCGTCGGCCTTCACGGCGCTGGCGCTGACGGCCAGAGACAGAGTCATGACCAGAGCCAGCACCATTGCGAGTAACTTTTTCATAGATGTTACTCTCCTTTCATAAATTTCCATCTTTCCGGAGGCGATTTTCCGCGAAATCGCGTCCTTCCCGCGGTAGCCGGCAAAATCCGAAACCTTGTCAAAAGTTGCAAAACTTACTGATTTGGTAGCGGTTCTTGCCGAAAAACGCTTGAAATCGTGCGGTTTGGTGGATATCGTATCCCCTTAGGGAAATTGATTTTCCTTGCCGCGCAAAGCGCGGCGGCGTTTCCGGGTAGCGGTTTGGTAGCGCTCCAAAATTTTAAAGTGCGGTTTCCTCTTTGGCTGCAAGGCTTTGCGGAAGTGCTACCATGGTAGCGGTCCCGTTTTACTTAAAAAAAGACGGTGCAGAAAAACTGCACCGTCTATGGAAATTTATGATAGATTTTCTGTATATTTACACGTTGAAGCGGAAGTAGATCATATCGCCGTCCTTAACGACGTACTCCTTGCCCTCGCTGCGGAGAAGGCCCTTCTCCTTCGCGGCGGCAACGCTGCCGCAGCGGATCATATCGTCGAAATTGATCGTCTCGGCACGGATAAAGCCGCGCTCGATATCGGAGTGGATCTTGCCGGCGGCCTGCGGCGCCTTGGTGCCGTTCCGGATCGTCCAGGCGCGGCACTCGTCCTCGCCGTAGGTGAGGAAGGAGATGAGACCGAGCAGGGCGTACGAGCACTTGATCAGGCGGTCGAGGCCGGACTCCTGAATGCCGAGCTCTTCAAGGAACATCGCGCGATCCTCACCGTCCAGCTCAGCAATGTCCTGCTCAAGCTTGGCGCAGATGGGCAGCACCTGTGCGCCCTCCTTTTCGGCGAGCTCCTTGACCTGCTGGAGATACTGGTTGCCGTCCTGATTGGCAAAGCCGTCTTCGTCCATGTTCGCAGCATAGATGATGGGCTTGAGGCTCAGAAGATCGGCTGTCGCGATCAGCTCGGCGTCGTCCTTGGAAACCTCGAAGGTGCGCGCGCTCTTGCCCGCGTCGAGGTGCTTGGCAAGGTCGGAGAAGAGCTCGACCTCGTGCAGGAACTTCTTGTCGCCCTTGGCCATCTTTGTAGCCTTTTCCACGCGGCGGTTGACCATCTCAAGGTCCGCCATGATGAGCTCCAGATCAATCGTTTCGATGTCGCCGAGGGGATCGACGGGAACGTTTGTATTGGCGTCGGCCACGACGTGCATGATGTTTTCATCGTCGAAGCAGCGTACAACGTGCACGATGGCGTCGGTGCGGCGGATATTCTCAAGAAACTTGTTGCCGAGACCCGCGCCCTGGCTCGCGCCCTTGACAAGACCTGCGATGTCAACAAATTCGATAACGGCGGGGGTCTTCTTTTTGGGGTGGTACATCTCGGCGAGCTTGTCGAGCCGCTCGTCGGGCACGGCCACCATGCCGACGTTCGGCTCGATGGTGCAGAAGGGGTAGTTGGCGCTCTCCGCGCCCGCGTTGGTGATCGCGTTGAAGAGAGTGGACTTGCCGACGTTGGGAAGTCCGACGATACCTAATTTCATAGTCTTCTCTATCTCCTTATTTTTCAAGGGTTTTCGGCACTTGAACGGCGCTTACTGTACCATTACTGTACCATTTTGATTTTGCTGCACTTTTTCAAATT
>DPGF01000006.1:7937-34271 GCA_003522105.1 Oscillibacter sp. | reverse complement strand
GTCACATGAACATACCGATCCATCGTTGTTTTTATACTTGCGTGACCAAGCAGCTTTTGCAGCACCTTGGGCTGCATACCGCTTTCGATTGCTCTTGTAGCATAGGTATGTCGCAGGGCGTGCATACAAAAGTGTTTGATCCCTGCTTCATCGCAGAGCTTATATAAGTGGGTATCATAGGAACTGTTCTTCGCTGGCTCTCCTGTTCGCCAGTTGATAAAGACAAGATCGCGCATGACAAGCCGAGAAGAAACGCCTGTACGTCTGTCTATGTACTCAAGCGTTTTGTCCAGCGTCGGTGACTCCTTTTGCTCCGGGCGGCTATCCCAAATACCTTTGAGGATTTCATAAGCCCGATCCTTCAACGGTATTGTGCGGTAGCTGTGCTGCGTTTTCGGAGGACCGGCGCGCCACACCTTCTGTTTATGCCGAAACTCCAGCGTCTTATTTACCGTAAGAGTTCTTGCTTTCCAGTCGATGGCGTCCCAAGTCAGCCCGATCTTTAGTATCAGCGCATATTGATAATTGATAATAGTTGCGAGCTTCGGGGAGCGTCGGAAGATACTTCTCATGCCGCCTTCCTGTTTTATCTACGAACCGTGCGTAATATAAACCGTCCTTTCTCTGGCAGATACCCTTACCGCATTCTTTGCCTCGTAAACTTTTACCCATTCGGAAACTTCTTTCTCACTATGAGAAGAAGCCCCTATGCATTTTATAATTGTAGCACAAGGGCTTTCTTTTCTCAATAGTGAACTTACCTTCAAATTGCCATTGTGCGGCTGATGTACTGTTCAAACTCCCGGCGCTTTACCAGCTTCTTTGTGCCGACGAACAAGACGAACGGGCAGTTGGGCGTTCTCAGCATACTGTCGATCTTGTTGATGTCGATGTTGCTGTACCCCGTTGCACCTGTTGATAGAGGTGCATGCCGATATGCCGCCCAAGACGGCCTACTCCAATCGATAAAGCGCTCTTCATGAGATGGATTTACAAGCTGGGTTTTATTAAAAAAGAAAACGGCGCTTTGCGCTTAATAAACAATCCTCAAACCGCTATTGACATGCTATAAATTTTTTTATACAATTTTTGGAAAACGTTTTTGCTGAAAGATTCGCTCTTGCTTTCCTTGCACTGCCTTGAAAGGAAGGCACCCGCCTATTCCGGTATACGGAGGTCTTATATGAAAAAGAAAACGGCCATCGCGGTGATCGCGCGGCGCGAAAATTATATTCGCTTCATGACGGAGAAGCTCTCTCTTTTTCTGGGTGATGCGGCTGATTTTCACGGTTATATCATTCCGGATCTGCCGGATACGACCATTCTTCCGGAAGATTGTGTCGTACTTTCCTCTTACTCGATTTTTCAGCAAGTGAGGCCCAAACTCAAAAAGTCTGCCAGGGTCATTATGCTCAAACGTAGCCTGTACCGTGAGAGTTTGAATGATATCCGCGCTCTTCAGGACGGAACTAGTGCGCTGCTGGTCAACATCGATTATAAGTACTGCATGGAAATGATCACCTCGCTGTATCGAGAGGGAAATATTAATCTGCAGTTGGAGCCTTACTACCCCGGATGTGAGTACGATCCTAATATCCGTGTTGCGATTACGCCCGGTGAGACCCAGCTTGTTCCCCCAGGAATACAGACGGTTATAGACATCGGAGAGCGCGCCATAAACATGGACTCCGTATATGAGTTGGCAGAGGCAATAGGCGTGGCAGATCCCGTAACCTCAGATGCCGCGAAGGCAGAGGTGGAAAAGGTCTTGACCATGGACTCCGCCATTATCCATCGCCTAAATGAGCGAAAGCGTCTGCTCTCGCAGATCAGCGCCGTGATCGACGCGCTTAAGATAGGAGTCGTCATAACAGATGTGACAGGTCAGATACAGGCAATCAACCGAACAGCCTGCGACATTCTGGAGGATAGCGCCGAACGATTGGAAAAATTCAATATCACTGAAATTATTCCGGAGCTGCGCCTTCGCATCGCAAAACGTCTGGAGGAACAAACGCAGGACGAGCTGGTAACGATCCATGGCAGAAAGGTCATGACTATGGTGTCAGACGTTATGGAAAAGAACGGGATCGAAAGCCGGGTCATTACTCTGGAATATTTTAATCAGGGCGAGGAGCGGCAGTACCGCTTTCGCAAAAAAGCAGTCGGCATGGGCCACCGCGCGGCATATACCTTTGATCAGATCAAGGGCGAGAGTGAAGCGATGCGCCGCACGATCGAAATCGCAAAACGAATCGCACGATCGGACGGAAGTGTCTGCATCACCGGTGAGAGCGGAACCGGAAAGGAGCTGTTTGCACAGTCCATCCACAACGCATCGCGCAGAAGTGCTTACTCCTTTGTGGCGATCAACTGTTCTGCCGTGCCGGAAAACCTACTGGAAAGCGAAATGTACGGATATGAGGAAGGCGCTTTTACCGGTGCGGCAAAGGGCGGAAAATCCGGCCTGTTTGAATTGGCTCACCGGGGAACGCTTTTTCTTGATGAAGTTGGGGAACTGCCAATGCAGATGCAGGCGAAGCTTTTGCGCGCAATCGAAGAGAAAAAGATCTTAAAGATTGGCGGCAAGGACATGATCGATGTTGACGTTCGTATCATCAGCGCCACAAATCGGGATCTGCTCGCAATGGTACACGATGGGCTTTTCCGCGAAGACCTGTATTATCGCCTGTGCGTTCTGCCCATACAGATTCCACCGCTTCGGAGTCGGGGTAAGGATATTCTGCTGCTGTTCGAGGAACTGCAACGGGAAATGCACGCGACATTTACGTTGTCCCGCGAGGCGGAGAATATGTTTTTAAGATACGGCTGGCACGGAAATGTGCGCGAGCTAAAAAATGTTGTGGAATATCTCGATAGCTTGGAGGTGCCCGTGGTCGCGCCGGAGGATCTGCCGATGTCTTTCCACGCAGAGCCACTCAACCTTCCCAGCATAGGTGGCGTCGTTATCGGGCAAGAGGAGCGGGAAATGGATGCGCTGTCTTATTTCATGCTGGAGGAGCTTATGCGATGCAGACGGGACAACAGACACGGCGGCAGAGGGCATCTGTTGAGCGCAGCCCATGCGGCAGGCTTTTTCGCCACGGAGAGCGAGGTGAGAAACAGTCTGCATGCACTGAGCGAGCAAGGCTATATTTACTCACGCCGCGGGCGGGGCGGCAGCGATATTACCGAGCTCGGAATGGAGCTACTGCGATGCAAAAACCTGTGATTCGATGTCGTGTCCTGGCAAAAATGGATCATATGGTCTTTTTGGCTGTCCTGTACACCCTGTTTTCTATAGCGCATACTGCTTGGAAACACAAGTGAACAAAAAATGGCGGCCTCTTCCTCTGTAAATATGTACAAAATTTCTTTTTGAAAGCTGTATCTATTAAATAGAAAAAATATTTTAGAAGAAATATCATGTTTTGGAACGGTAATTGCTGTAATAAAAGCAGATGATGACTTTCGTCATAATTAAATCGGAGGTAAGAAAAATGAGTTACATTTCCAAAACGATGATTGACCTGGACGAACAGATGCTCAAAGGCGAAGAAATGACCAATATCAAGGCGATTCCGGGCGAGCGTTGGTTCCCTCTGGAAACGACCATTGATCAGGACTTTGTTGAGTATTGGGGCGGCGACTGGGGATGCTCCTCTGAATACACGAAGCTTCGTGCCGTTGTGATGCATCGCCCCGGTCCCGAAGTCGATAATTTCGATTTCAATGAGGTGCGTTTCCGCGCACCGGTCGATCCCGAGCTTTTCCGCAAGCAGCATGACACATTGGCCGATTATTATCGCAACCACGGTATCAAGGTCTATTATACGCCGGGTGGCCGCGCAGATCGTCCCAACTCTGTTTTCTGCCGTGACAAACTCTTCATGACGCCGGAGGGCGCGATCATTACCCGTCTGGCCATGAAGGAGCGCCGCGGTGAAGAGCGCTATGTTGCACAGGCCTGCGCCGATGCGGGTGTTCCTATCGTTCGTACCATCGCTGGCGACGGTATCTTTGAAGGCGCAAACGCGATGTGGGTCGATCGTCATTGCGCGATCCTCTCCCTTTCCTCCCGCGCGAACCGCAGCGGCTATAATCAGATGGTCGATGAGCTGACTCGTCAGGGTGTTACGGACATCATCCCCATGCAGATTCCCTATGGTCATGCGCACATCGACGGTCTGCTGAACATCGCCAGCGAAGATACCGTTGTTATCCACTCCTGCCAGGTTCCTTATGAGGTCGTGGATCGCCTGAAGAAGAAGGGCTTCCGCATCATTGAGACCCCGTCCTACACTGAGACCAAGTACGGCCATGCCACCAACTTCGTCGCGATCGATAATGGCCACATCGTTACCAGTTGCCTTGCTCCGCAGACCTGCGAGCTGCTGGAAAAGGCCGGCATCACGGTTGACAGACTCGATCTCTCCGAGCTCAACAAGGGCCGCGGTTCCGTCCACTGCATGACTGCGTTCCTGAAGCGCGACAGCAACTGATTGCGTTCTGAAGCAACGGCTTCTTTGGATTCTCACCATCGGATGGGTGGATGCACCCTTAAGCGCACTTTCATGAAAACATTCAGAATACGACATGAGGGAGACGAAATATGAAGAAGATTTTATCAGTAATTTTGGCGCTGACCATGGCGGCTACGCTTTTGGCCGGCTGCGGTGAAAAACAGGGTTCTATCAACGATGCCGAGCAGAATAACGACGACAAGGTGTTAGTGCTGCGTACTCCCACCGCGCTCCAATCCACGGACTGGACACAGACCACCCATCTGGTCGACATGCAGGTCACCTACGGCAACGTCTTTGAGGGCCTCTACGGTATTGACGAAGGTGCCGGCGGTTATTATCCAGCACTTGCAGAGGATGTTCAGATCAGCGACGATCAGCTTGTCTACACGATCAAGCTTAGAGATGCGAAGTTCCAAAACGGTGATCCGCTCAAGGCGTCTGATGTGGTATTCAGCTACGACCGTGCCATGGCGAACCCGCGCTTCAACTTTTTGACAAACATGATCGATTCCTACCGCGCTGTGGACGATCAGATTTTTGAGATCACCTTGAAGTACCCTTACTCCGCCATCCTTCACACCTTCTTCAGTATCAAGGTCACGAGTGAGCGCGAGGTTACCGAGGCGGGAGATGCATTTGGCACAACAGTGCATAAGGCAGCCACAGGGCCTTACTACTTCAGCTCGTACGATGTGGCCGGCGGTTACCGGCTGGAAGCCTTCGACGATTACTGGGGCGGCGCACCGGATGTCAAGCATGTGGAGTATAGGCTGATCACCGAGGATTCCGCGGCTGTCATCGCCTTTGAAAACGGCGAGATTGGTTATCTGCATGATGCCCCCGTTGCTGAATGGGAGTCTCTGGCAGCCAAGGCCGGCGACAATTGCGTTATGCTCAAGGGCAACAATATCCGTACATTCTTTATCAACTGGGAATCCAAAAATAATAACGGAATTCTGGCTGACGAAAATGTCCGAAAGGCCATTCTGCACGCGATCAACAAGGATAACATCAATGCAGCGGCCGTGTCCGGTTACGGCGCTGTGTCTCCCTGCGAATGGATCCCGTCTGAGTATTGCGAGACTTCTCCTAAGGCATCCGACGGAAAGTTCGAACTCTACGAGTTCGATACGGCGAAATCACACCAGTATTTGCTTGACGCCGGCTTCACCGAGGAGGAGATTGCTGCCGGTATCCCTGTCGGAACGATTGTGACCTACGGTTCTCAGACTTCTGAAAAGGTCAAGGCCGCTCAGGTCATCCAGTCTAACTTGAGAGATGTTGGCCTCATCGCTGAGGTTTCGTTCGGCGACATCAGCGTGATCGTTCCCGAGCTGCACCGCTTTAATTACGATATGCTCGTTTACGGCGACAGCGGCAACTACGATTACAACAACATCCGTCAAATGGTGGCATCCGAATCCAACGGTGACGACAACAATGGCGGCGGCGTGTCCGTGGTGCGTTTCAACGGCGACGGAAAGGGCTCAAGCCCCTTCGAGTGGCAAAAGATCGACCAGCTGATCGAAGACGGTGTCAGTACGACAGATGTCGCTGAGCGGTATGACATCTACACCGAACTGTGGAGCACTGTCATGGATACGGCGGTCATGGATCCGTTCCTGCATCTGCCTGTTGGTATTGCTTACCGTGCCGATCTGGATATCGGAACTCCCTGCCCGTCTTATTACCGCCTGTTCAACTTCTCGTGGAAATAAAACACAGACCAGGCAAAGAGTGATCGCGTTATGCTTCATGCGCCCCGCGCCTTATGGCGCGGGGCGGTGAATGGACTTGGAGGCTTTCAATGCATAAGTACATCATTAAACGAGTTTTATTTTTGATCCCAACGATTTTGGGAGTTATACTTATTATTTATGCGATCATGAGCATCACCCCGGGAACGCCTGGACAGGCTGTGCTGGGAAGTTCCGCCTCTCAGCAGGACATTGATGCCTACAACGAAATGATCGGATACAATAAACCGTTTTTACAAAAATATGCCATATACATCGGCAATATGCTCAAGGGTGACTTTGGGACGTCATATTTTACCAAGCAGTCGGTTTTCGATGAGATCCTCCCTCGCTATATGCTGACGATCCGGCTGGCACTGATGGGCGTCGTACTTGCGACATTGATCGGTGTGCCGATCGGTGTTTATGCCGCTGTGCGGCAGTATTCTCTCTGGGATACGATCCCTTCTGTGGTATCTTTCCTACTGGCAGCTGTCCCGACCTTTGTGTTGGGAACGCTCCTGCTCTACGAATTTTCTCTGAAGCTGAACATTCTGCCCTCTTATTACGACGTCAATGGAGGGATAAAAAGCTATATTATGCCGGCTCTGGCTATGTCTATTCCACCGGCGGCACAAAATATTCGTTTTACCAAGTCAGCCATGCTGGAATCGATCCGTCAGGATTACGTCCGGACTGCTCGGGCCAAGGGCGCTTCGGAAGGTACGGTCATTTGGAAGCATGCTCTGAAAAACGCTTTGCTTCCGGTGGTAACGCAAATCGGTCTCAGCCTCGGTACATTTATTTGTGGCGCTGTGGTGGTTGAGAAGATGTTCTCTCTGCCTGGAATCGGAAGCCTGATCATTGATCGAATCAACTACAAGGATGAGCCGGTCATTATTGCCGGTACGATCCTGATCTCCATTGTTTTTACCGTAATTATGCTGTTGGTCGATGTCATCTATGCATTTATTGATCCGCGCATTCGTGCAAAGTATGCAGGCACAAAGGGGAAATGACATGACAGACGAAAAGAAAAAAGTTGTGCAGGAGGACTTCTCTCCTATTACTTTTAAAAGGCAAAGTCAGGCCGCGGAGATATGGAGACGGTACAGGAAAAGCAAGGGTGCCGTGATAGGCCTGGTACTGCTGATCATCATTGCGCTGCTGTTAGTTTTCGCCGAGCAGATCGCGCCATACGAAAGGGCGATCTATCAGGATGCCAATGCCATTCTGGCAAAGCCGTCAGCTGAACACATTTTCGGCTGCGACGGCTTCGGGCGGGACGTTTTTGCCCGTGTCCTTCACGGCGGCCGCGTTTCCCTTTCCATTGCTGTGCTGGCAACGATCACTTCCTGCGCCCTCGGCAGCGCTTTGGGTGCTATCGCGGGCTATTTCGGCGGCGTAGTAGATAGTGTGATTATGCGAACTCTGGACATTTTCATGTCCGTACCCGACATTTTGTTTACCATGGCAGTCGTGGTTGCTTTGGGATCCAACTTCACAAATCTGCTGATTGCCTTGACCTTGGCTTACTTTACAAACTATGTGCGTTTAGTACGCTCTCAGGTTTTGAATTTGTCAGAGCTTGAGTATGTAGAGGCGGCACGCGCCGGCGGCTCCGGAAATGTACGGATTATTCTTTCTCACATCATCCCGAACGCCGTGGGTGTTATTATCGTCAATGTTACGTTGAATATTGCTAAAATAATCATTTATGAATCAACGCTGAGTTTCTTAGGCCTCGGTATGCCGCCCCCGCAGCCTGAATGGGGACTGATGCTCTCAGAGGCCAGAGAATTTATGAGAAAAGCGCCTTTCCTGCTGTTTTATCCGGCACTTGCCATCGTCCTCTGCGCCTGCTCCGTGAACCTGGTAGGTGATGGATTGCGCGACGCTTTGGATCCGCATTTGAAGTCCTGACCGCAGGAACCGAGAGCAAAGGAATGTGAAGAGATGAACGAAAAAAATGGAAACCTGATAGAAATCAAAAATCTTAAGGTGGAATACAGGACTGACATGGAGACCGTCAGCGCAGTCAACAATATTGATATTGCGATCGGCCATGGTAAAACGCTGGGGCTTGTGGGCGAAACCGGCGCTGGAAAAACAACAACGGCACTGTCGATACTGCGTCTGCTTCCCGAACGCACCGGATTCATTGAAGATGGAGAGATCCTGTTCGATGGAGAAGATATCTTAAAGGCCGACGAATGCACGATGCAGCACATTCGTGGCAATCGGATTTCAATGGTTTTCCAAGATCCGATGACATCTCTGAATCCGGTCTTGACCGTGGGAGATCAGATCGCGGAAGCGATCCGGTTGCATAATGAGCATCTCACAAAGGAAGAGGTCGAGCAAAAGGTCGAAGAAACGTTAATGATGGTCGGTATTCTTCCGCAGCGTAAGATAGAGTATCCGCATCAGTTTTCCGGCGGAATGAAGCAGAGAGTTGTCATTGCCATAGCACTTTGCTGCGAGCCGGAGCTGCTGATCGCGGACGAACCGACCACCGCACTGGACGTGACGATCCAAGCGCAGGTTCTGTCTATGATGCGCGAGCTTCGCGATCGGCTTGGAACATCAATGCTGCTCATTACCCACGATCTGGGTATTGTCGCTCAAACGTGCGACGATGTCGCAGTCATGTACGCCGGAGAAATCATCGAATCCGGTACGGCGGAGGATATTTTCCTCGGAGAGCGACACCATCCCTATACAGCCGGGTTGTTTGACTCCATTCCGGATTTGGAGAAGAAGGCGGCAAGACTTAAGCCGATTCCCGGCCTTATGCCGGATCCGACGAATCTGCCGAAGGGGTGCCCGTTCTCCCCGCGCTGCAGTCATTGCATGGAGATATGCACCGAGCAGCGTCCTGCGACTACGACCAATGGAACGCATAAGCTGCGCTGCCATCTGTTCACCGACTCGGAAGGAGGCTGCAAGAATGACTGAGCAAAGCGGGCCGCTGTTGAAAACAGTTGATTTAAAAAAATACTTCAAGCTGAAAAACGGTGCTATGCTTCATGCTGTGGACGGCATCAATATTGAACTATACCCTGGAGAGACTTTAGGCGTTGTTGGAGAATCCGGGTGCGGAAAATCCACTTTTGGTCGGACGATCCTAAAGCTCATTGAGCCGACTGGCGGTCAGATATTTTTTGAAGGGAAAGACATCACCGATTACCGCACCAGAGATGTGCGGAAGCTGCGGCAGGACATGCAGATCATCTTTCAGGATCCGTATTCCTCTATTGACCCGCGTAAGTCTGTTATCGAGGTCATTGCCGAGTATATGTTCATTCATAGAATATATCGAAGCAAGCAGGAGACCTTTAATCACGCTGCACAGCTTATGGATCGTGTTGGTCTTGCAAGACGCTATGCAAATTCCTATCCGCACGAGCTGGACGGCGGCCGACGGCAGCGTATCGGAATCGCCCGTGCGCTGTCACTAAACCCGAAGTTCATCGTCTGTGATGAGCCGGTATCGGCGTTGGACGTTTCCATTCAAGCGCAGATCCTGAACCTGTTAATGGATCTGCAGGAGCAGATGGATCTCGCCTATATGTTCGTTACGCATGACCTTTCTGTGGTAAAGCATATTTCGGATAAGATCATGGTCATGTATTTGGGGCAATGCGTGGAGTTGTGCGACTCGGACGAACTCTTTAAGCACCCGATGCATCCTTACACGGATGCACTGCTGGCAGCGATCCCCAGACCGGATATCTCTATGCGGAATAAGCCACTGAAGCTTATTAAGGGTGAGGTCTCCAGCCCGATCAATGTCAAACCGGGATGCCGCTTTGCCTCTCGCTGCGAGCATTGCACGGGAGAGTGCATGGCTGCCGATCCTCTGTTTCGGGAGGTCAGCCCCGGACACTATGTTGCCTGTGTTCACGCAGAGAAGCTGCACAAACAATAGTAAATATTTCGTTATACGATTGGCATCTATCTGCACCGCAGATAGATGCCAATCGTGCTGTTACGGAGCTCCCATGACCCCGCTTTTTAGAAGGGATTGAGCGTTTCCCCAAACGGCAGGGCAGCACTAAGGGTGAAAGAAAGAGGTTCCGCCGAAGGCGGAACCTCTTTCAGACATTGTATGAGCAATTTCTTCAGGAATTCACGATTCTACTATCAAATGATATGGAGTAGCATCGAGTTACCTGAGCTGATAAATTGGAAAATATCCGGTATTGGGAGCGGTTGAAATTGATGAGGTCGCAGCAGATTTACTTTACGAAATAACGGTAGAGGAAGGTCACCATCTGCGCGCGAGTGCAGAGCTCGTTGGGCGAGAAGGTCGTTCCGTTTCCGGTGCCGTTTGTAATGCCGGCTTCGACCGCCCAGAGAACAGCATTCACATAATAAGCATGCTCATTCACATCGGTGAATGCCATCCGGCTGCCCTTCGGTGCTCCGTTTGCAAGGCGGCAGAGGAACACCACCATCTGCGCACGGGTGCAGGGTTCATCGGGCGAGAAAGTGCTTCCGTTCCCTGTGCCGTTGGTGATGCCGTTTTCAACGGCCCACGCGACTGCTTTGGCATAGTAGGCATTTGCAGAGACATCCGTAAAGCTGCTGAGCGTTTTCGGCTCGGGAGTCTTGGCGGCACGCCACAGGAACATTGCCATCTGCGCACGGGTGCAGGGTTCGTTGGGCGAGAAGGTCGTTCCGTCACCCGTACCGTTGGTGATGCCGCTCTCGACTGCCCACTTGATGGCCTCAAAATAGGCGGAACGCTTTGGAACATCAGAGAACAGCTTTTCCGTGGCGGCATCAGCTGAGCCATCGGTACCGGGCTTGACCACCGGCGCTGTATTGGAGGTGTGCGACGGAGCGGCTTTCACGGTGAGCTCATAGCTGGCCTGTGCCTCGGGGTAAATTTCGGTTGCCGATGCGGTTGCGGTGATGGTCGTTTTGCCCGCCTTACGGATTGTCACAAGGCCGGTTTCCGCATCGACCTCGGCAACCGCCGGGTCGCTGCTTGTATAGGTGACCTTGCTGCCATTCGCATTGCCCGTTGCCGCCATGGTGAAGGCAGCACTGTTGGTGTATTTTGTGACGGCGTTGGACGCAAAACCAAAGTTATACTCAACAAAGGCAAAATCGCTAAAACTGCTGACGACGAACAGCGCATAGCTGCGACCGGCTGCTTCATCGAAGAAAATGCTCGGGCGGATCTGTTCAATACTTCCGTCCGAATGCTTGTGCAGGATCACGAGGAAGCTGGGGTTGATGCGCTCGGGGACCGGCATACGGATCACGATCGGAACGATGAGCTGCTGCCCCTCACTACCTTCATCGTTGCCCACCGCACCGCTGAGCTTCATGGAGAACTGAACAGCGTTGTGCTGCTGAGCGTCAATGACGATGCCCTCTTTCGGCTTGGCAAGCTCGAGTGTGACGGACGGCTTTCCATCAGTCTCGTTGCCCGTGGGGGCAACATTGAGTGTCGCGCCGGTCATGGTGATATCGTCGGCAATATCCCGGATCTCCTGTGGGGCAGAAGCGTCCGCTTCGATTTTCTTTTCAACCTTTTCGGACACAGCCTCTTCAAGCTGCTCTATTTTTTCGAGCGTGCCGCTCGACGGACCACCGGAGTTTGCAAGGTCGGCGGCCATAGCCGTATGAAGATCCGCAGTGTCATTTTTCAGGACTTCCTGAACGTTTTTGATGGTATCAAGGGCGTCGGACAATCCGGTATCTTTGATGATGCTGTCGAGCTTGTCATTTACGGAAACCGTGACTTTATTAAGGTCAAAGGGTTCACTGAAATCAGAACTTTTGCTGATGCGGTATTTTGTAATGTCATACGGGATCGCACGAACGCGGAAGTAAAGCTCTTGGGCGTTTCCGTTCTGAAACAGAACCGAATCGTCTATCTCCGAAACGATCATCCCGCTCTGCTCGTCGGCAACATGGAGAGGGATATCACCGTTTGCGGCGGTTAGCCCCATATGCCCCTGCTTTTCAACGTACCAGAGAACCTGATAGTATCCGGCAGCCTCGTCATCCAGAGGTTTCCATGTAGAGGCATAGTGGTCATTCTGCTTTACCCAGGCGAAGAATGCGGGATCCGGGGCGGCCAGGCGCTGCGACGGACGTGTGTATGTCCATGCTTCGGAAAATTCGCTCCATTCGCTGCTGCGGTAATTTGCGCCGTCACCATTGAAACGGACGCGGAATTTGTAGGTGCCGCTTGGGAGATCACTGTAAATAAAAGTCGGCACGGTGAGATGCTCCACGCGTTTCATAGATCCAGAGTGATGGTGCTCCGTTATGAGCGGGACGGTATAGGAATTTGCGGCAGAATAGATCTCTACTGAGAAGTCATTTTGCAGCAGTGTGCCTGTCTTGAAGCTCATCGCGCCCATGCGTTCAACGAACGGCTGCTCGCCGGTGGAGGTTTCGACGTGAAAATAAAACTTGTGCCACTCAAGCGCTGACGGCGTGTCAAGCGCGGGGAGGTCGGTGCGATTGATCGTGAAGCTTTTTCCGGGGCCATCGGAAAAGAAGATATCATATTCACCGCCCTGCGGGAGGATACCGGCTTTGGGAGCAAACCTTGCCCAACTGCCATCTTTCGAGAAAGAGATCTCGAAATCGCCGCTTCTGTCACGAGGATCGTTGCTGTGCAGGATCTTCGCGACTTTTCCGATGGGGCCGCCGTTCTTGATAACGTAAAAAGCGTCGTTTGCACTGCCCATGCTGACTTCGCTGCCCAGATAAGTCTCGGCGCTGGCCTTCTCACTGCTGTAAAGACCAATGTAGGGCGCTTGGATGCTGACGTGCATTTTTGCAGAGATGTCGCCGTTGGTGTAGATGATCGTATCTTCACCTTCAAAAACAAGGCCTGTGATCAGTATTGCGCCGTTGCCTTCGAGGATGCTGACAGATCCGTTTTGGGAGCTTAGTTCATCAGCCGATACGGGAACGTAGTTTTCTTCCGTTCCATAGTAGAAAGCATAGGGGGCGGAGTCGTGGTAGGAAAGAGGGAACATTGAACCTCTGAGCGGAGCATCCTCCGGAACATAGAATCCGTCCCACATGTTATCCCGCCCTACCTGACGGTACATCAGCGACGGGATATCGCTTTGGAGGAAGAGAAATGCTCCATCGGACCAGGAATTGCCGCTTCGCTTGTCCTGAAGCTCTGCAAAGAGAAGGCACTCATGGCTGGGAACGCTTTCGCCATCCTTTAAGGTAAACGCAAGATATTCATCACCGGCGTTACCCTCTGTTATATCGAACAGCTTTTCATCGCTGGCGTTCTCCCATCTGTTGATGCCGACGATCCGATAGCGATCAGGGCGATCCACACACAGGTAGACCGTGCGATCTTCCTCAGTCATGGTAAAACTGTTGCCGCTGTAAATGAGAGCACTTTTGCTTGCCGCCGGTTCGGTATAAAACCCAACAGTCGGAAGTACTGTCTCGGCGGAAATCGTAAAGGTGCTACCATCACGCTCATAGGAGATATTAGCGTATTCGTCCTGCTCTCCAAAGCGCGTGGCCTGAATGCAGACGACACCGGGAATGTCGCAGCCAAAGGTCTCCGCGTTCGTGACATCCAGATACGCGGGAAATGACAATGTATCGGCGGAAACAAGCTCGGCCTTTCCTTCTTTGACAGCACTTCCGCTGCCATAGAAGAAGGCACCGAAATGATTGGAGTCCATACGAAACCTAAGAGTGTTCGTCGCGTGGGCAGGATCAAGCTCCCACTTACCTTGACGATTTGATGCGTGGCAGTAATAGAGGCTGGGGAGGTCATTTGCAATGAATATGCTGAAGGCCCATCTGTCTTTGCGAGAAGGGTCAGGAGTGGATACCGTGATTTGCACGAGGTAATTGCCACTGGCGGTCGGTTCTGTGATTTTGACAGCCGCATAGCGGCCGCCATCGCACACAGAAACGTCCGCTACCGTCGTGATGCTCGGATTATGGACATCAGAGTCGGGTTCAGCGACAACATCCGTTATTTGAAAGCCCTGATCAGCCATCTCCGGTTTGATTGCGAGATAAAACTCTGAGTTGGAATCGGTCAGCGTGAACGATTCGATAAGATTCTCTTCGGTGAACTCCGATGAGGAGTAGGCCCCAAGACTGGGAAGGACGACAGTGACCGGCATCGTATAGGTCGTTCCATCCTTCTCATAGGTGATCACACCTTCGCCGGTGTGCTGCATGGACAGGTAGCACATGTCGCCATCGAAGGAACCCTCGAACTTGACAAAATCCGGGAATATCAGATCGTCCGGGCTGACGGGTTCCTGCCTGTTATCGCTGTAAACAAGGCAGAATTTGGCCGCCACGTGATTAAATACAAAAAAATTGAAATTGTCCGACAGGGTATCCTGACCGGAAAATTGGACTTTCAGTTCCGCCTTGTCGGCAGCGCTTGCCGCAGGGGGAAGCAAAGTCAGGATCATTAGGAATGCCAGAATAAAAGAGGATATTCGCTTTTGCACGGCTACATCTCCTTCACAAATTGTTCATATAATAATATCACAATACGATGAGGAAGGGAAGGAGAATCTTTCCGGGCCTGCGAAAACCACTGTAGGACTACAATACATATTGGACAAGTGAAAAAATAATATGAAGGATATGGTCTCATGGGTTATAGTTAAGTTACCACACCAAACCAGCCCGAAAGGAGACCATATCCCTCATGAGCAAAAGTATAACACAAGACATGGCCTATCGGCAATCCCTAATGAAGTACACAGAGAAATACGGCGTCAGCCGCGCCAGCCGGAAGTACAACAAGAGCCGGTCGTACATCTATTTCTGGAAGCAGCGATGGGACGGAAGTGTGGCGTCCCTTGCCTGCCAGTCCAGACGCCCCCACAGCCATCCCAACCAGCACACGGAGGCCGAGCTGAAACTCATTCGCGACATGCGCCGCAGAAATCCCAAACTGGGCATGATCGAACTGTGGCACCGGCTGCGGCAGCGGGGCTACACCCGCTGTCCGGAGAGCTTGTTCCGTATTATGCGTAAAATGGGTATGTTTCCGCCAGAAAAGCCGAAAAAAGCATACAAACCAAAGCCTTATGAGCAGATGACCTACCCCGGTCAGCGCGTTCAGGTAGATGTGAAGGTCGTGCCTCGGAAGTGTATCGCAGATCCGGAGCTTCGACTGTTCCAATACACCGCCATCGACGAGTTCACCCGCCTGCGGTTCCTGGCGGCCTATCCGGAGCAATCTACTTATTCCTCCGCGGACTTCCTGCGGAAGCTGCGGGCATGGTACGCCCGCCGCGGCATCAAGGTGGAGTGTGTTCAGACAGACAACGGTTTTGAGTTTACCAACCGTTTTTCGGGTAGCAAGCGTAATTTGCCGACGCTATTTGAAAAAACTGCCGCCGAACTGAGCAAAGCAGCTTGCCGTCCACAACCGTCGTTCCAACAACTTACCCATGAGGCCTCTCCGCTGGATGTCTCCCGCCGAGGTCACTGTCCAATATGTTTGACAAACCTACAAATCTTTCCGGGCCTGCGAAAACCACCCTTTTTTGCACGATCACAACGGCCCGGCAAAGCACAAACGTCTGTGCTTTGCCGGGCCGCTTGGTATTATGCTTCGTTTAAGATATGCATGAACTCTTCGCCGGTGATGGTTTCCTTCTCGTAAAGATGGCGTGCAAGCTCGTCGAGCTTGGCGCGGTTCTCGGTGAGGATATTCACAGCCTTCTCGTGCTGCTTTTTCACAAGCTCCACCACGCGCTGATCGATCTTCGTCTGCGTTTCGGCGGAGCAGGCGAGCGACGCATCGCCGCCAAGATACTGGTTCGTCACCGTTTCGAGCGCGACCATGTCGAAATCATCGCTCATGCCGTAGCGCGTGATCATCGCGCGGGCGAGCTTGGTCGCCTGCTCAATATCGTTCGACGCGCCGGTCGTGACGGAGTGGAACACGACCTCTTCGGCGGCGCGGCCGCCGGTGAGCGTTGCGATCTTGTTTTCCATTTCGGCCTTGCTCATCAGGTAATGGTTGCCCTCTTCGACCTGCATCGTGTAGCCGAGCGCACCGGAGGTGCGCGGCACAATGGTGATCTTCTGCACGGGGGCGGAGTTCGTCTGTTTTGCCGCCACGAGCGCGTGGCCGATCTCATGGTAGGCGACGATCTTCTTTTCTTCGTCGGTCATGATGGCGTTCTTCTTCTGGTAGCCAGCGATGACGACCTCGATGCTCTCTTCGAGGTCTGCCTGCGTGGCAAAGCGTCTGCCGTCGCGCACGGCGCGCAGCGCGGCTTCGTTCACGATGTTGGCAAGCTCCGCGCCGGAAGCGCCGGAGGCCATGCGTGCGACCTTGTTGAAGTCCACGTCTTCGGCAATTTTGATCTTTTTGGCATGAACCTGTAAAATGGCCTCGCGGCCCTTGAGGTCGGGCAGCTCCACGGGTACGCGGCGGTCGAAGCGGCCAGGGCGCGTGAGCGCGGGGTCGAGGGACTCGGGACGGTTGGTCGCGGCGAGAATGATGACGCCGTTGTTGCCCTCAAAGCCGTCCATTTCGGTCAGCAGCTGGTTGAGCGTCTGCTCGCGCTCGTCGTTGCCGCCATACTGGCCGCCGCTGCGCTTCTGGCCGATGGCGTCGATCTCGTCGATAAAGACGATGCAGGGGGCCTTTTCCTTGGCCTGCTTGAAGAGGTCGCGCACCTTGCTTGCGCCCATGCCGACGAACATTTCGACGAATTCCGAGCCGGACATGGAGAAAAACGGCACGTTTGCCTCGCCGGCGACCGCCTTGGCGAGCATCGTTTTACCGGTTCCCGGAGGGCCGACGAGCAGGATGCCCTTGGGCATCGACGCGCCGATCTCCTGATACTTGCTGGGGTCGTGCAGGTAGTTGACGACTTCGGTGAGGTTCTCCTTGGCCTCGTCCTCGCCTGCCACGTCGCTGAAGCGGATGCCTTCGGCAGATTTGACATACACCTTGGCGTTGGACTTTCCCATGTTGAACATCATGGAGTTGCCGCCGCCCATCTTCTCCATCATCTTGCGGGACATGAACTGTCCCAGCGCGACAAAGATGATGATGGGCAACACCCACGCAAGAATACTGACGAGCGTAGACGTCTGCTCGATCTCCTCGCCCGTGGTGGAAACGCCTGCGTCGAGAAGACGCTGCACAAGGCCGTCGTCCGGCACCATCGCCGTCTTGTAGACCGTTTTTTCATCCGCGCTTGTGAAGAGAATGCGGTTGTCCTGCTGCTGGATCTCCACCTTGCCGACCTCGCCCTGCTCGGTCATGGTGACGAAGGTGTTGTAGTCCACTTCTTTGATCTGATGCTCGGCCATCCACGGCATGGCGATAAAATTGAAGAGCATCACAACAAGGAGCGCCACCACATAGTAGTAGAGCAGCGGCTTTTTCGGGGATTTGACTTCATTCATGGAAGGATTCCTCCGATCGTTTGAATTTCCGGCAAAAAGTGCATACAAATGGGAAAAACTGAACGTAGCAAAAAGCCAGAGTTTTTGCTACGCTAAAAGAAGAAAGGAACGGTCAAAACCGCCCAAAGCTTAGATTAACAGGGAGTATAGCACGGGGAAATGCCGCTGTCCAGTCTCCCGGATAAGAGTTTACAGTTTAGATACACGGAGGTCACAGTTATGAAAAAAAGTGCAAAGGCGGCCGTTGCCGCCACAGCAGTCGCAGCGCTCTACGGCGCGGCGGCCTACGGCGTGACGAGGACGCTGATGGACGTTGCCATGAAGCGCGACATGCCCAAGGCGCTACAGCATAAAAGCGGCGACCATCTTACAGGGGAGAGCCATGACGAGCTTTACCGCGAGGCGCAGAAAACGGCGGCAAACCGGCTTGCCTCTTCGGAAACGGAGACGGTACTGCTTGAAAACCGCGACGGATTGACGCTCGTGGGCCATTTGCGCGAATGCGAAAACGCCGAGCGCCTTGTGATCGCGTTTCACGGCTGGCGCTCGGCATGGTATCGGGATTTCGGTCTGGTTTCAGACTTTTTGGAGCGCGAGAAGTGCAGCGTGCTCTACGTGGAGCAGCGCGCGCAGAACGAGAGCGAGGGCAACTACATCGGCTTTGGTCTGACGGAGCGCTACGACTGCGTGGATTGGGCTGTGTGGGCGTCGGAACGCTTTGGGGAAGCGCTTCCCATCTATTTGATGGGCGTGTCGCTCGGCGGCGCGACGGTGCTGATGGCTGCGGGCGACGTGCTGCCCGACGCGGTGCGCGGCGTGATCGCCGACTCGGCCTACACTTCGCCGCGCGAGATCTGGCAGTATGTGATGAAGAAGAATCTCCGCCTGCCCACGCGCGCGGCGACGTTTATCGCCGACGGACTGTGCAAAAAGAGACTGAACGCCTCGTCCGGCAGCTACTCCACCGTCGAGGCGCTCAAGAATACCGAGGTGCCGGTGCTTTTGATCCACGGCGAGGACGACCACTTTGTTCCGCTGCGCATGGCGTTTGAAAACCGCGACGCCTGCGCCTCGTTCTGCAAGCTGCTGGTCATTCCCGGTGCAGATCACGCCAGAACCTACTATATGGGGCGCGGGGCGTATGAAGCGGCGATGCGCGCCTTCTGGGAGCATTTTGACAAGTGAGGGAAGCCCTCACTTGTCGTCCCCCTGTGGGGATTCCAGATGAGCGTATCGGCGAGACGGGCGGAGGATCAGCGTGGCGATGAGAATAAGCAGCGCCGTTGCGCCGAGGCTGACGGGATAGACCAACATGATGGTCTGGAAGGTCATGCTCTGCGGAAAGACGAACTTGACCCACGCAATGCGAATGCCGCACACGCCGAGCATCGTCAAAAGCGCGGGCGTGAGCGAGATGCCGAAGCCGCGCAGGTAGGCAGAGAGGATCTCGTAGAGCAGGCAGAAGCCATAGGCCGGCAGGATCGTTGCCAGGCGAACATAGCCGAGGTCGATGACCTGCGGATCGCTGTTGAAGATGGCAAGCAGTGACCTTGCGCTCAGTAGCACAAGGGCGACAGCGAGGAATGTGGCGGCGGCGTCCTCCAGAAGGCTCAGCTGCATCGTCTTTTTGCAGCGCTTGATCTGGCCTGCACCGTAGTTCTGGCCGACAAAGGTCGTGCAGGCCTGCGAGAAGGAATTGAGCACGTCGTAGGCGAGGATCTCGATGTTGAACGCCGCGCTCGACGCCGCGATCACCACCGTGCCGAGGCTGTTGATGGCGGACTGAATGACAATGTTGGCGAAGGAAAAGACCGCGCTCTGCACGCCTGCGGGAACGCCGATGCTCAGAATGCGCCTGAGGCTTGCTCCATCGATGCGAAGCAGCTTCCGCTCAACGCGCACGCACTTGTCCGTGTGCGTGAGGCGGCGGTAGAGGAGCAGCGCGCTCACGGCGTTTGACACTGCCGTTGCGATGGCGACGCCGCCGACCGTCATGTGCAGCACGACAACGAAAAAGAGATTCAGCAGGACGTTCAAAACGCCGGAGATCGCCAGTGCCGCGAGCGGCACCTTGGTATCGCCGATGCTGCGGAAGATCGCCGCTTCAAAGTTGTAGAGCAGAATGACCGGCATGCCGAGCAGGTAGATGCGCAGATACAAGAGCGCATAGGGAAGCACATCGTCCGGCACATTGAGCATGCTCAAAAGCGGCGCGGCGATGAGCTGGCCGAGCAGAGAGACGATCGCACCGCCAAGCGCGGAAAAGACAATCGCCGTGTGTACCGCGCGCTCGACGGCCTTGTCGTCCCCGCAGCCGATGGCGGTTGCAATGACAACGTTTGCGCCCAACGCGATACCGATGAAAAGGTTGACGATGAGACCGATGATGGGGCCGTTCGCGCCCACGGCCGCAACGGCTACCGTGCATGCATCGCCCGAGAAGTTGCCGACGATGGCCACATCTGAAGCGTGAAAGAGCTGCTCCAGGATCGCCGTTGCCGCCACCGGCAGGGCGAAGAGCGGGAGCTTGTTCCAGATCGAGCCGTGCAGCATGTCGATCTCGTGCTTTTTGACAGTTTTTTCCATAATGACCGCGATTCCTTCTTATTTTACTTGACCGCGGATAGTATATCGCTGCCGCGGGAAAATAGCAAATGTTTCTTGCAGCGCTGCCCTCATGCGCCCAGCATTGACAGGACGGCTGTTTCGCTGTAATATAAGCGCGCAGACGTCAAATTTCCCGAAATTGCGAGGACGCTATGGATTACTATCTTCTGACCGAACTGGCCGCGCGCATTGGCTATCATCTGGCCCTCAGCGGGGCGGAAACATTCCGCATCGAAGAGACGATGCGCCGCGTCATCGGCGCTTACGGCATCGAATGCCAGGCATTTTCCATTCCAAACTGCGTGATGGTCAGCCTGGAAGCCGCAAACGGCAAGCCTTTGATGGTGATGAAGCGCGTCGGCTTCCACGGGAACGACTTGGAGGCGGTGGAAAAACTCAACGCGCTCTCGCGCCGCATCTGTGCCGAGGTGCACGAGCCGAGCGTTGCCGCGCAGTGGCTCGAGGAAACGCTCAGGGAACGGCGGCACTACTCAACGCCCATCTATTACCTGGGCAATTTCTGCGGTGCGGCAGGCTTTTGCCCCGTCTTTGGCGGCTCACTGCGCGACTGCCTGTTTGCGGGGCTGATGGGGCTTATCATCGGCTTTGTCACGCGCCAGATGGACAAGCGCGAGACCAACCCTTTTTTCAGCACCATTGCCGCGGCGTTTGCCATGGCGGTGCCGGCGTATTTTCTTGCGGGGCTTCACCTCATCGACTATGTTGATGCCGTGATCATCGGCTCTCTGATGATCCTCGTGCCGGGGCTGCTCATCACAAACTCGATGCGCGACATCATCTACGGCGATACGAACTCCGGCATCAACCGCATCGTGCAGGTGCTGCTCTCGGCCTTTACCATCGCGATGGGAACGGCGGCCGCCTGGCGCGTAACGGCGGGCGTTTACGGCGTGACGGAGCCGGCCGGTGCGACGAGCTATCCCGTCTGGGCGCAGGCCATCATGATCTTTCTCGCCTGCACGGGCTTTTTTATCCTTTTCAATACGCACGGCTGGGGCAGCGCGCTCTGCGCAGCCGGCGGCGTGCTTACGTGGATGGTATATCTGCTGTGCCGCAGTTTGGGCTTCAGCATTTACGGCATGAACTTCATCGCCGCCATAGTAGCGGCGCTCTATTCCGAGATCATGGCGCGCTCGCGCAAATATCCGGTCACGTCGTATCTTGTCATTTCGAGCATTCCGCTGCTGCCTGGCGCGGGCATTTACTACACGATGAGTCTTGGCCTCGGCGGCGATGTACAGGCGGCGGTGCACAAAGGACTTGAGACCGCGGGCGTCGCAGGCAGCATTGCCGTGGCGATCCTGCTGGTATCCACGGTGTTCCGCCTTGCGACCGCGCAGCGCAGAAACCGAATGAAATCATAAACGGCAGAAAAAGTGCCGCCCGTTGGGCGGCACTTTTTTAGTTCAATGTTTCATCGAGGTAAGCGTTCAGCGCGGCAAAATCACCGCGGGGGCAGGCGGAAATGTCTCGATTTTTTGTGTTGATGAGGCAGTCTGTCAGCAGGAAGACGTCCATGCCCGCCTCGCGCGCGGCGAGATCCTCCGTTGCGTCGTTGCCGACCATCAGACACTCCTCCGGCTGCACGCCCAGCGTGCGCGCGACTTCGCGGTAGTAATCCGGATTCGGCTTGCAGAAGGTCGAATTCTCGTAGGTCGTATAGAGCGCAAAATCCTCCAGCGCGAGACCCGCCCAGCGAATGCGATGCTCGGTCGCAATGCGGGGGAAGATGGGGTTCGTCGCGAGCGCCACGCGAACGCCGCGGGCTTTGAGGCGGCGCACCGTCTCGGCTGCGGCGGCGTTGAAGCCGCAGGTCTCCCGCGCGGCGGAAAATTCGTTGGCGTAAAAATCCTCGAACAGCGGCTGATCCGCGAGCGCCTTTTCAGAGCCGTAGATGGCGGAAAATTTTTTCCAGAAGGCCTGCTCGTTGGTGCAGCTGCCGTCGTTTTTTACCATGGCGGCCGTGCCCGCCCAAATGGCATCGACGAGCGATTTCGGCTCGTAGCCGTGAGGCGCGAGCTTTTTGGCGAGGAGCTTGAAATATCCGGTCGTGAACGATTCCTGATCCATTGGCAGCAGCGTCCCGTCCAGATCAAATAAAACAGTGGTGAGGTGCAAGGGGAGCCTCCTTTGAAAGTAAATTATGGCAGCAGTGTTCCGCTGCGCAGGTCGATTTTAAGGCGAACGGTTGTCTGACCGGTACTGTTTATCTGGCGGGCGGAGAGCGTCAGCACGCCGTCACTGAGCACGGGCGCGTTTGTGCCGTCCTGACAATCGAAGTAGTATTCTCCGTCAGAAAAAAGATCTTCCGCTTTGAGCGTTAACGCCGCCTCGCCGCTTCTGCGGTAGACGAATGTTGCGCCAGAGAGATTGGAATAAGGAACGCCCGCGTATTCGGACTTGTCCGCGCTGTAAAAATATGTTTTCTGCACCAGCGCGGCAGACGGCGCGGAGTTCGCGAGCAGCGAATCCTCAAGCTCGGGGCGGAATTGCTCGGTCGAGCGGAGACTCAGACCGGTTTTGGTATCAAAGCGATAATCCCAGCCAAGCTCCTCCACGGCAAAGCGCCACGTGAGCGGGAAATATGTTACGCCGCGGAAGTTGAGCAGCGGGTACGGCTCGGCGGAATTGTCGAGAAATTCACTTTTGTCCACCGTGTTGACGGCGATCTGGTAGTCAGCGACGGTTGCCTTGGCGGTCGAAGCATTCCTGCCAGCCGCGGGCGTGTCGATCCACGTGTCCTCGCTTGCGTCGCTGTAGCCGACGAACAGCGTACCCTTTGGCTCAGTCTGATACCAGCTGCTCTTGAGGTGCAGGAAGCGTGAGGCGTGGTAGGTCATGGGGAAATATGTAATATCGCGGTAGACAATCAGTGGATATTCACTGTGCGCGCTGTCGATTTTGGTATCGTTGAGCGTAACGGCGAACGTCGGGAGCGTGACGGTGACGGTTGTGTCCGTGTTCGCCGCCAGCACAGAGCTTTGCAGCAGCAGAAGCAAGGCGAACATAAGGGTCAAAAACTTGCAGCGCTTCATACAGCATTCCTCCTGAGTGTTGATAGGAGAATTTTACCATGATTCCGGGGGCAAGTCAAACCGCCCTGCTCACTCGCCGCGCTCTTTCAAAAGGTTGATGATCTTCTGAAGGCCGAGAAATACCATGCCGGTCAAAAATGCGGGAACCCAGCAGCGCAATGCGTCAGAAAACACGAAATGCCACGAAAGGGTGTTCACCCCCGACGCATAGCCTTGACTGCCGGCGGATAGGCCGAGCAGGAACCCTGCGATCCAAATGACGACCGTGAGCTTACCGAAAAAGTCATCGTCTACAAGGCGGCTTACGCCGCCGCTCCTGCGTTTTTGATTCGGGTAAAGCAGCTTGTTCGGATCGGTCGCGAGCGCGTTGCTGATGCGCACCAGCATGTCAAGGTCGGGATAGGAGTTGCCGCGCTCCCAGCTTGAAACGGTCTGGCGCGAAACGGAGAGCTTTTCCGCAAGCGCGTCCTGCGAAAGCCCCACCTTTTTCCGAAGCCTCCGCAGGTTGGAACTGAAATCAGACATAAATCAACCTCCCTTGCTGTCCACATCATAGCAAAGAAGCCGCTCGCAGACAAGCAAAGATTCTTTGCGGGGGCAGGAGAAGGCCGTCTTGGCCGTTCATTTGTCCCAGGCATTTTCATTTCTAACGGAATCAAAAAAGAGACGGCTTAAAGCCATCTCTTTTTTGGTGCCTCGTCGGGGATTCGAACCCCGGACACCCTGCTTAAAAGGCAGGTGCTCTGCCAACTGAGCTAACGAAGCGTATCCTATTATAAACCACCGAGGCGGAGAAAAACTGGCAGGGATGGCTGGACTCGAACCAGCGAATGAGGGAGTCAAAGTCCCTTGCCTTACCGCTTGGCTACACCCCTATTGGGAAGAGAGGGCTGGGATCAAATCCCATCCCTCTCTTTTTGTGGGGTGGGTAAAGGGACTCGAACCCTCGACACCCGGAACCACAATCCGGTGCTCTAACCAACTGAGCTACACCCACCACATATCCTGTATCCGTGCGATATTTGCTGCAATGCTGAGAGCCTAAAAAATGGTACGCCAGAAGGGACTCGAACCCCCGGCCTACTGCTTAGAAGGCAGTTGCTCTATCCAGCTGAGCTACTGGCGCAAATGGATTGGAGCAGGTGACGGGAATCGAACCCGCATCCCCAGCTTGGAAGGCTGGTGCCCTGGCCATTGTGCTACACCTGCATTCGCCCTCCGCAAAGATCGTCAGCTCTGTTATAATAGCATCAGTGTCCCGTTTTGTCAACATTTTTTCGGAAATTCCTTCGGCTTTTTGTGTTACCGGAGCAAAGCGGACAGGAGCTTCGCCCCATCGACGGCCTCGCTGCGCGCGAACGCGCCGCACAGACGCTCCGGGTGCCACTGCACGGCAAAGACGGGCAGCGCCTTATGCGCGATCGCCTCGACCGTGCCGTCGGGAGCGCAGGCGAGGATTTGCAGCCCCTCACCCAAGGTTTCGACGGCCTGATGGTGGGCGCTGTTGACCGTGAAGCGCGCGCCGTACAGCGCACGCAGCAGTCCCGGCGCGGTGTTGATGGCATGCAGCCGGTCAACGCCGTCAATTTGACTGTGGCCCTCGATGTGCTGACGCAGCGTGCCACCAAAATAGACGTTGAGGAGCTGCAAGCCGCGGCAGATGCCGACGACGGGCTTTCCCGCGCGCAGAAATTCGTCAACAAGAGCAAGCTCACGCCCGTCACGCGCTGCGTCGATATCTGTCGAGCCGTTGATCTGCTGGCCATAAAAGCGCGGGTGAACGTCGCCCCCGCCGGGCAGCAGAAGGAGATCCGCCTCCCAGGGCGTTTCTACGCATCGTGCGCCGACGAGCGAGAGCGCATCTTCGTAATTTTTCAGGCGTACCGATAGGTAAACTCGCTTCATGGGAGCAGAATATGCCGCAAATACGAAAAAATACCTTGCAAGACGCCAAAAGTTATGGCATAATAGTTTGGCTGATAACAGCGCAAGAAAAATGCAGCGGTATCGAAGTGGTCATAACGGGGCTGACTCGAAATCAGTTTGCGAGCAATCGCACGAGGGTTCGAATCCCTCCCGCTGCGCCAAGAAGAGAAGAGACACCTGACGGTGTCTCTTCTTTTTTATTCTGCTGCGTCCCGCCGCTGTCGCAGGAGGGTTCCTGCCAACAGCGCCGCGGCGTAAAGGAGCGCGGCGGTGAGGACAATGAGCGAAAAATCGCGCTGCATCTGGTAGCTCGTCGTGACAAAGCCCTTGACGAGCAGGTGGCCAGTGAGATAGCACGCGGGGATCAGCGCGAGATGGCCGAGCGCTTTGCCCGCTTTTTTCCTGCGGCAGAGGAAAAAGGCAATACTCAGCGGAATAAGAAGCGCCAATGATAGCAAAACGTAATAGCCGAGCGCCAGCCGCGGCAGAGAAATGATGCCGCCGTTCATGCTGCCGCAGAGCAGCACATCGTCCTGCCCGTTGTTCTGAGAATAGCAGACCGCTGCGCAGTTCGCGGTGTCGAGCGTGAAGAGCGTGCGCGCGGACTCCACTTTGCCAAGCGCGCCTTGCAGCGCGTCCGCCTCGCGCTGTGTGCGGTCATTTGCGCTGCGTGCGTTCGGGGCGTCCCCGGTTTTGTCAAATGCGCCGCGCCATGTGTCAAGCGGCGTGCGCCAGGCGGTGATGAAATAGACCGTCCTGCCGCTGTCGGGCTCCTGTGTGCTCGTGACCTCCGTGCCGGACACAGGCGTGAGCAGATTGACGGAAATGCTCTCAATGCCGCTGAGATCGGTCAGCCCGTCCGCCATGATCGAGCCGTCCGCGAGCGCTCGGGGAGAGCGCGTGATCATCCACTCTGTCTCGTCATACGGCAGATACTGCGGCGCGGTGAGATACGCGAATCCCGCTGTCGCCAATGTCAGCGCGAGCGCGACGGCCAGCAGCACGGCAGTGAACTCTTTGCGCTGCAATTGCCGCTTCAAGTCGCGCAGCGGCTGCGCGCTGACGGGC
>DPGF01000006.1:0-7633 GCA_003522105.1 Oscillibacter sp. | reverse complement strand
CCGTCCACAAATTCCTTCGTCTCCTCGCGCAGCATGTCTTCCTCGTAGAGCGGCAGAAGATCCTGCACGATGCTGCAAGTTTTGTCCATTTCAGTCGTCCTCCAATCCCTCGCGGATCATGCGCTTGGCGCGGTGATACGTCACGCATGCCCAATTTTCCGTCTTGCCGAAGAGCGCGCCGATGTCGCGGAAGCTCTTCTCGCCGTACACGCGCCACATAAAGACCTCCTTGTACGGCTCTTTGAGCGCGTGCAGGAGCGTCTGGATGCGCTCGGCCTCGCTGCGATCTTCAAGCGATTCCTCGTGGCATTCCTCGGCGATCCGGCAGTCTTCGAGCGGCACAAGGCGCTTTTCGCGCCGCAGATGCGAATAATAGAGATTCTTCGCGATCTGGCAGAGCCAGACGCGCACGCTGCACTCGCCGCGGAAGCGGCCGAGGGCGTCCATCGCGCGGAAAAACGTCTCGCTCGTCAGCTCCTCGGCGACGCTCTCGCTCCCGGAAAGCGAGAGAAGATAGCGGTACACATCGTCAAAGTACACGGCGTAGACCTCTTCAAAATCCGTCAGCACCCTCACCCCCTTCTGTCTATTAGACGGCGGAAAACCGGTTTTCTTACAAAAAAATCCGTCCCGATGGACGGATTTTTTCTCTCTTACGTTTTGATGACCTTTTTCCTGCCGCACTTCGGGCACGTCAGCTCGATCTTGCCCACGCCGCGCGGCACGCGGCAGTATGCGCCGCAGGAGCAGCGGACGTATTTGTGCGCCTTGTCGGCGCGGCGGGCCTGCGCGCCGCGAATGGCGTTCGCCTTCGGCGCCCACCAGGTCAAAAATTTCGCATTCTCGGCCTGACGGCGCGCGAGATTGCGCGAAAAAATGCGGAGCAGCACGACAAACATCAGCGCCGTGGACACAAAGTACAGCGCCTGCGACACGCCGCGCACGTGAATGAAGGCGCTCAGCAGGCTGAGGACGACCTCAAGCACGACGAGCGCCCAGCTCAGCGCGTCCACGCCGTTGCGGCCGTACATGAAACGGTAGAGGGCATTGCGGAATTTGCTCACAGTAACAACTCCCCGGAAAAAGAAGATGGGTGTATTGTAGCACGGTTTGCAGGCGGGGGAAAGGGCTATCACAGAAAGTTTACAAAAAAGGGCCGCCCGTTTTCAAACGGGCGGCCTCTTGATTCGCGGGAAATCGCTGCGCGGAGATCAGATCACGCGAGGGCGCGGTACAGGAAGGTCACAGCGTCACCGCGGTTGCAGGTGCCGTTGGGATCAAAGATGCCGTTGCCGTAGCCGGTGGTGATCTTGTTGTTCACAGCCCAGAGAATGGCGTTGTAGAACGCGGCATGCTCGGTCTTGTTGACGTCCGAGAAGTTCAGGGAGCCGTAAACCGCGGGGTTGTTCTTGAAGCGGTACAGGAAGGTGACGATCTGCGCGCGGGTGCAGGTGGCGTCGGGGGAGAACTTGCCGTTGCCGGTGCCGGTGGTGATGCCCTGCTCGGTGGCCCAGTTGATCGCCTTCATGTAGTCGGCGTGCGCGGTGGCGTAGACGTCAGTGAACTTGCTGGTGTTGCTGCGCGGCTCGGGAGATTTGGCGGCGCGCCACAGGAACGTGACGATCTGCGCGCGGGTGCAGCCCTGCTTCGGGGAGAAGGTGGTGGCGGAAGTGCCCTTGGTGATGTCGTTGTTGACGGCCCACTGGACGGAATCATAGAAGTAGTCGTAGGTGTGGACGTCGACAAAGTTCATGGTCTGCTTGACCTTGATGGCGAGCGTGCCCTCAGCCTTCTGGCCGGACTTGGTGCCGTAGGCGGTGAAGGGGATATAGACGATATCGCCGACCTTGGCAAACTTGGAGGTCACATAGGTCACGTCGTCGAGGTCATAGTGCTTGCTGCTGGTCTTGGGGTTGTAGTAGAACTCGTCCTTGGCGCTGACAGTGGCGTTGATGCCGGTGTTGCCGTTGTAGTAACGGTAGAGCGCGCCGGTGCCGTTGAAGTAGGAGGTGATGGCGCTGTTCTTGCCCACATCGAAGGTGACATAGTCGAGGTCAGCCTTCCTGTAGCTCTTGTCGGAATCGCGCAGGAAGTCGATGAACTTGTCGGAGCCGAGCTTGACCGCGCTGTTCACGCCGACCTCAAAGACGATGTCTTCCTTGACGACGGAGATCTCGACCACGCCGGTCATGCTGACCTTCTTGTCGATGACCTTGTCGTTCTTGTCGTACTGCTTGGCATACAGGGTGAAGGGAACCTTGATGGTGTCCTTGGCCTTGGCGACGGACTCGAAGCTCACCTTGTCGAGATTTTCAACCTCAGTGGAGGTCTTGATCTTGTCCTTGCCCTCGTAGAGGACGCCCTCTCTGGTGGAGTTGGGCAGGGAGGTGAACTTAACGTAGTCGAACTCGAAGTAGTCGCCCTTGCTGGTCTTGATGTTATCATCGGCGTAGTCTTCCATGAAGGATTCGAAACGCTTCTGGTCGAAGGTCACGCTCTCGCCCGCGACCACGCTGTACTTGATGGTGTAAGCGTTGGCCTTCAGTTCGATCACGCCGGAATAAGCGATGCCCTTATCGTCGATGGCGACGATATACAGCTTGCCCTCGCCGTCCTTGAGATTGGAGGTGGAGAAGGAGTAAAGGGACTTGGAGGTGTACTTGCCGGCAGTCTTGGTGGCCCAGGAGCCATCATACTCGGAAGCGGCAGGCTCCTTGCTCGTGCTCAGAACCCAATAGGCCTCGTAGCCGGAGGGGACGGTGACCTTATAGGTCTTGTCGCTGCCGGTGACCTGGCTTTCGAACTCGCCCTTGCGCATGGTGACGGGGATCACAGCGGTGACGGAGTAATCGCCGTCGCTGCGGGTCTTGACGTTGAGGGTGACCTTCACGTCGCTGCCGACATAGCCGTTCTCGGACTTGAAGTACAGCTCATCGCCGGAATCCATCGAGTAGGAACCGGTGACCTTGTCGTTCCTGCCGCAGTCCTCATCGTCATAGAAGGTGCCGTAGGAGGTGCCGGAGGGGAGAACCACCGTGACATCGGTGACGTCCACACGGGTTCTGTCGAAAGCATAGATCGCTTCCTCGGCGGCGGACATCAGATCGTTTCTGGTGTAGCCGACCGTAGCGCCGTTTTCCACGGAGTCGAGCTTGCAGTCGAGAGCGGAAACGCGGACTTTGTACTCAACGGTGTAGTCCTTGCGTTCATAGGTGAGGGTCGCGGTGATGGTAGCGGTGCCGGACTTGAGACCCTTGACCACGCCATTGCTGGTAACAGTGGCAACGGTCTTGTCGCTGGACTCCCACTTGAGGGTCACATTCTTTGCAATCTTCTCCTCACTGGACGTGCCGTAGTCCTTATACAGGGCGGGAGCAGAGGAGGTGGCAAGATTCAGCGTTTCGTTCGTGTTGATGGTGAACTCGGTCTTGCCCGTGGCGTGCGCGCTGTAGGGGTTGGCCACGACGTTCAGATCGAGAGTGGCTTTATACTCCTCATTGCCACGATCAGTTGCCGTCAGCGTAATGGTGATCTTACCGGCCTTGCCGGGCGTGACCGTGTAGTTGTTGCCAGAGTTCGAGGTCTTGACGTCCGTACCCTTGACAGTCCACTCGTACGTCACGCCGCTGGTGCTTCCGTAAAGGCTATCAGCGAAGCTGGGCGTAAAGGTGTAGGAAGAGCCGACATAGACGGTGATACCGGTCAAGCTGGACGGCTTGTTGATGGTAACGGTGGGGGCAACCTGCGTGCAGGAAAGCTTGAACTCAGCGGTAACATCAATATTACCCTCGGTATTCTTGCCCGTCACAGTCAGTTTCTTCGTGCTCTCATCGTATTCGGTCTTGGTTACGGTGAAACCCTTAGGGGCAACAGCCGTCATCTTGTCCAGATTGTTATGCTCGTTCGCAAGATAATAAACAGGGCCGGAGATGCCATAGGTTCTGCCGTTGAACGTTACCTGCTTGATGGCGGCCGCAAATTCAGCATCTGCATTGACCTTATCGTTGGTCACAGTGACGGTGATGGTAGCAGACAAAGAATTACTCTTGTATGTGGGGTCATCCTTGAAAGTAGCAGAGACTTTGCAGGAGACCGTCTGCTTTTCACTTGCCTTGTCGGTGGTCAGCTCAACACGAATAGAAGCAGTCTTGTCGGAAACGCTCTTGCCGTTCACAGTCCAAGCATAGGAGAGCGTATAGTCCGTAACTTCTGTAAGATCATCGCCATGATCGGGGTTGTTGGAAGAGATCTTCTTGCAAAACAGCTTGTCGGTATTAACCGTAAACTTTACGGTGTCACCAGACTTGATGCCGGTATCGGGCTCGGCACTTACAGAGACCTCGCCATTCACGGTATAAGAGATAGTCTCTGCTGCATCAACGGTAACAGACTTGCTGCCGCTGATGCGGACAGAACCGGTACCTTGATTATGCAGGCCATCTTCCTTGGTATAATCAATTTCAGCCGTGTAGCTGACGGTCAGGGTCTTACCGGCATCAGCGGTGGTAACCTCATAGGAGCCGTTGTTCTCGGCGCTATCGACCTTCCAAGTGACGGAGTCAGGATTGATATTCTTGCTGATGACCTTAACAGAACTGTCATTAACTACGGGATTGGTAAGCGCAAACGTCAGCGTATCGCCAACCTTTGCATGACCACCCTTGCCGGTTGCGCCGGTAATAGACAGGGTTTCACTGCCGGTCGCTGCGCTGGTACCGGTACCAGTACCAGTGCCAGTACCAATATCAGTACCGCCAGTTGCGTTTGCCGGAACGATGACCAGACTCAAGATCATGGTCAACGCCAGCAGCGATGAGAGAAATTTCTTCATCATTTTCTTCATCCTTTCTGATTTTTGTGATTTGCTCTGCGCGCACAGAGCGCTTCTCATACGTCGGCATTATATCATGCCGCGGGAAATAAGGGAACAGGAAAACGCAAATTTCAGAAAAACTTTATTTTCCAATTTTTCCTGCCGCCCCCCCTGTATGTTATTAGACGCAGGAAAGGGGGGATTTGTTGCAGGAAGGGACAAAAATCTTCAAAAATTTTTTACGCCGCGAAAAACCGCACGTACACAAACACCCCCGCCGCAATCTGGCAGAACAAGATCGCCGGAATGCCGAAGCGGAAATACCAGTGGCGCGTTTTATGGTGAAAGACGCGCATGCCCAAAAGAGCACCCGCGCTGCCGAGCAGCAGCGCGAGTGCAAAGAGTGTTTTTTCGGGGACGCGGCGCGCGCCGGGGATCTTGGCGCGGCGCTTATCCGCGCCGTAGACGAAAAACGTGATGAAATTGACGGCGGCGAGGTAAAGGACAAAATATCTCACTTTTCGAGCTTGCTGAGCTCCACGGCCGCCGCCGCGCCGAGGCGGGCGTTGTTAAAGACGAGCTGAATGTTGGAATCCAGGCTGTCGCCGCCGGTGAGATCCTTGATCTTGGCGAGCAGGTACGGCGTGGTGGCCTTGCCGTGAATGCCGTCCTTCTTCGCGTCCTCCACGGCCTCGGCAATGGCCTTGTCGATGACTTCCTTGTCCATGGAGTACTCCTCGGGGATCGGGTTGGTGACGAGTAAGCCGCCGCGCAGGCCCAGCTCGCGCTTGACGTGGAACGCCTTCGCCAGCTGCTCGGGCGTGTCGAGCTCGTAGTCGACGCCAAAGCCCGACTTGCGCGTGTAGAACGCGGGCAGCTCGCTCGTGCCGTAGCCGATGACGGTCACGCCGTGGGTCTCGAGATATTCGAGCGTCAGCCCGAGGTCGAGGATGGACTTCGCGCCCGCGCACACGACCATGACGGAGGTGTTGGCCAGCTCTTCGAGGTCGGCGGAGATGTCGAACGTCTCCTGCGCGCCGCGGTGCACGCCGCCGATGCCGCCGGTGGCGAACACACGGATGCCCGCCATGTCGGCGATCATCATCGTGGTGGTGACGGTGCACGCGCCGTCCTTGCCCTGCGCGACGAGCACGGGCAGGTCGCGGCGGGAGGCCTTGGGGATGCCCGCGCCGGTGCGGCCGAGGTAGTCGATCTCTTCCTTGGAAAGGCCCGCCTTCAAGCGGCCGCCGATGATGGCGATGGTGGCGGGGACTGCGCCTGCGTCGCGAATAATTTGCTCGACCTTGAGCGCGGTCTCCACGTTCTGGGGATAGGGCATGCCGTGGGAAATGATGGTGGATTCGAGCGCCACGACGGGCTTACCGGCGGCAAGGGCCTCGGCAACCTCGGGGGCGACGTCCAGATACTTGTTCATAGTTAAAATCCTCCTGTAAAGTAATAGGTGAAAGTTTCACGTTTACCTTTTGAGGTAAGATTGCATCATAACATACAACTTGTCAAAAGTCAATACAAAGCGGGGCTTGAATTTGCACGGGAAGTGGCATATAATACCTCTATTATCCCGTGAAAACCCACAAAAGGAAGGAAAATTATTATGGAACGAGTGAGAATTGCCGCGATCTTCGCCGACAGCGAGCGCTACGGCGGCGAAAGCGTCACCGTGTGCGGCTGGGCGAAGACCATCCGCGATATGAAAACCTTTGGATTCATCGAGCTGAACGACGGCTCGTGCTTCCGCAATTTGCAGGTGGTGATGGACGCGAATTCTCTTTCTAATTATAAGGAGATCGCCGCGCAGAACGTCGGCGCCGCGCTCATCGTGCGCGGCACGGTGGTGCTGACGCCCGAGGCCAAGCAGCCGCTCGAGGTCAAGGCAACGGAGATCGAGATCGAGGGTGCGTCCTCGCCCGACTATCCCTTGCAGAAAAAGCGCCACAGCGTCGAATATCTGCGCACCATTCAGCATCTGCGCCCGCGCACGAACCTCTTCTCCGCGGCCTTCCGCGTGAGAAGCGCGGCGGCCTACGCCGTGCATGAGTTCTTCCAGAGCCGCGGCTTTGTCTACGTCAACACCCCCATCATCACCGGCAGCGACTGCGAGGGCGCGGGCGAGATGTTCCAGGTGACGACGCTCGACCTTGAAAACCCGCCCCGCACCGAGGACGGCCGGATCGATTACAGCAAGGATTTCTTCGGCAAGAAGACGAGCCTGACCGTCTCCGGCCAGCTCAACGCCGAGAACTTCGCCATGGCGTTCGGCGACGTTTACACCTTCGGCCCGACCTTCCGCGCGGAGAACTCCAACACCGCGCGCCACGCCGCCGAGTTCTGGATGATCGAGCCGGAGATGGCCTTCTGCGACCTCAACGGCGACATGGAAGTGGCGGAAGCGATGATCAAGCACATCATTCGCCGCGTGATGGAGCGCTGCCCGGACGATCTTGCGTTCTTCAACAGCTTTGTCGACAAGGGGCTCATCGAAAGGCTCCAGCACGTTGCCGAGTCTGACTTTGGCCGCGTGACCTACACCGAGGCCGTCAAGCTCTTAAAGGAGAGCGGGCAGAAGTTCGACTATCCCGTCGAGTGGGGCATCGACCTGCAGACTGAGCATGAGCGTTACCTCACCGAGCAGATCTTCAAGCGCCCCGTGTTCGTCACGGACTATCCGCAGGAGATCAAGGCGTTCTATATGCGCCTCAACGACGACGGCAAGACCGTCGCGGCGGCGGACTGCCTCGTTCCCGGCATCGGCGAGATCATCGGCGGCAGCCAGCGCGAGGAGCGCATCGAGCTGCTCGA
>DPGF01000060.1 GCA_003522105.1 Oscillibacter sp. | reverse complement strand
ACGACAAGGCCGTTCGTGTCAAACGTCGACGGGAACAGGAACAGATCTGCCCGGCAGTACCAGGCGCGAATCACGTTGCGGTCATATGCCGGCGCGGTAAAAAACACGCAGTCCGACAGCCTGAGGCTTTCGCAGTAGGAGATCACCTCCTCGCGGTCGCCGCCGTTTCCGACAAAGACCATGCGAAATACGGTCCCCTGCTCGCGCAGCAGCTTCAACGCATCAAGGATGATTTTCAAGCCCTTGTACCACATCATTCTGCCCACAAACAGGAACATCGGCACGTTTTCCGGCAGGTCAAAATCCTTCGTCACCTCGCGCACGAGACTTTCGTCTACCCTGCCCTTCGGGAAATCGACGCCATTCGGCATGACAAGGTAGTCACCCTGATAGCCGAGGCTCTTTAAATTTTCGCCCGCACCATGACTCACGGTCCAGACCTCGTCGCAGGCGGTGATGTTGTCGACCAGAACCTTCTTCGCTTCCTCCTGCAAAAGCTTTCCCTTGATCGCGTTTGCGATGTCAATATCAAACTTTGTGTGATACGTGAACACCAGCGGCACATGAATCCTGTCTCGCAGGGCGCGCGCAAGCATCGCGGACGTCACCGGACAGTGGCAGTGAATGAGGTCAAAGCGCTGCTCGACGAGCTTTTCAAGCGTCTGGCTCGAAAACGGAAGCCCGGCATGGTATCCGACCAGCTTCGTCAGATCGACGCTCGGATAGCGCACAACCGGGAAGCCGAACTGCGTATCGTCCGCGTCCGGGTAGGCAGGCGTCACAACGGTTGCCCGTTTGCCGTCCTGCGTCAGGTTTTTCGCGTAATTGACAACCGCGTTTGCCACACCGTCGGTGACAGGCGGAAAGGAATCGTTGATCAGGCAGATGCTGCGCTGTTCCATAGAAGCCTCCTGTGCAAAAGAATTTTCCCCATTATACCGTGCTTTCGAAAAAAAGGGAAGACCAAAAGCTGGGAGCCCGTAAAATCGCCTGCCTGCGCGCCGGATCGGAGATTTTCTGCCTGCAGGCGTCGAAGATTCCGGAAGTCTTTCGCTCCGGCGCTTGATTTTGCGGCGTCCGGACCGCATAATAGAAGGCACAACTCCGGAAAAGAGGCGTTATATGCAGCTGCTCATCGACGGCATGACCGTCACCGTCATCCGAAAGCCCATCAAAAATATGAACCTTCGCGTGCTGCCGCCGGACGGCGTCGTTCAAATTACCGCGCCTGCCCGGCTGCCGCAGGAGAATATTGCGCGCTTTGTGCGCGAAAAGCGCAGCTGGATTGAACGCCGGCAGCAAATTCTTGCCGCGCGCCCGGCGCCCACATGCCCGGATTTTTCCGACGGACAGACCGTCTATCTCTGGGGAGAAAGCCGCCGTCTTCGTCTGGAACCAGCTGCGCGGGGACGAAGCGCCTTCCTTCGCGATCAGGACATCGTTCTGCAGGTCCATCCGGGCGATACGCCCGCACAGCGGCAGGCGCTTCTGAACAGCTTTTACCGCGCACAGCTGGACGCACGGATTCGCGCGTGCCTGCCGTACTGGGAAGGAAAAACAGGTCTTCATCCTGCGAATGTTCAGATCAAAAACATGAAAACCCGCTGGGGTACCTGCAACACCGCGGCAAAGCGCATCTGGTTGAATCTGCAGCTTGTCAAGCAGCCGCCTGTCTGCCTCGATTATGTACTTGCCCATGAGCTGACGCACCTGCTTCATCCGGATCACGGCAACGGCTTCTGGGCGTTTCTCCTGCGCGTCATGCCGGACTGCAAAGCCGTCCGAAAAGCGCTTAACGAAACGCCCTTTCTATAAGCCCGATCGCAAAACCCCCGGACGCTCTGCGTCCGGGGGTTCGTTTATTCGTCGCGTTCGCGCAAGCCTGCCACCTGCGAAATCGGCAGCGAGAAGCAGATCGCGCCCGCTTTGGTACCGGGACCGGCTTGCTCGTTGATCGAGCGCATGATGGCGGCCTTTTCGTCCTTGTGGGCGATGATGTAGATCATATCCTTTTCGTCGGCAAGGCTAACGCTGAAGAATTTTTCCCCGCGCGTGCCGCCCGTGCCCTTGGCGTGCAGCACCGTGCCGCCGCCTGCGCCCGCGGCGCGCGCTGCGTCCATGACGAAGTCGGAATAGCCTTCATTCAAAATGACGGTGATGAGTTCGTGTTCAAAATTCATATTCGGCGCTCCTCCTGTCTTGAAATCGTCGGTGAGATAGGCAAACGTTTTGCCGCCGGCTACGCTCTTGAGCGGAATGGTCAGCATGACGCCGTTGCCCGGAATGTCGATAAAGAGCTTGCGCTTGGCAGATCGGATCAGGGACTCGGCCTCCTGCGCGCTGCCCACGGCGCCGATGACGCACTTTTCCGTCGCGTCCAGCCCGTAGATGGCAAGATGCTCGCTTTTGGCCGTGCCGCGCGCGGGCATGCTGAGAATGAGGCGCAGCCCCGAGGCACGGTAGAGCGATCCCATCGCCTCGCCGCGGTCGTGATCCGTGATGGCAATGATATAATAAAGATCCATGTCAGCAGGCCTCCCAGAGTTCGATGATCTCGTTGTCGCCAAAATCGGGCAGCTGCGGCTCCTGTGCGGCATGCTTGGATTTGACGACGTAGATCGCTCCCATCACCTGCACGGTGATGAGCGGCATCATCGCAACGAGTGCGACAAGGCCGAAGGCATCGGTCATCACATTGCCGCCGAGCGCTTCGCACGCGCCGGTCGCAAACGGCAGCATGAAGGTAGCCGTCAGCGGGCCGGAGGCGACGCCGCCGGAGTCAAACGCGATGGCCGTGAACGTGCGCGGCACAAAAAAGCTCAATGCGAGCGCGACCAAATAACCGGGAACGAGGAAATACAGGATCGAGACGCCCGTGATGACGCGCAGCATCGCAAGGCCGCCCGCGGCGGAGACCGCAATCGACAGGCTCATGCCCATCGCCTTGGCGGAGATCGCGCCTGCGCTCAGCTCCTCGACCTGCTTGTTGAGCGTATGCACCGCAGGCTCGGCGTTGATGATGAACCAGCCCATCAGCATCGCAAGCGGAGCGAGCAGGTAGACCTTCCACCCCTCTGCCAGCGCCGCGCCGAGCGCGTAGCCGAGCGGAGAGAAGCCGACATTTACGCCCGTGAGGAACAGCACCAGGCCGAAGTATGTATAGAGGATACCGATGAGAATGCGCAAAAACGGGAGCTTGCGCAGCTTGAGAGAAACGACCTGAAAGATGAGAAAGAAGATGAAGATCGGCAGCAGCGCCATGGTCACTTCCCATAAATATTCCGGCAGCGCGTGCAGGTAATCCTGCCCAAGCTCCACCGTGGTGGAGACACCGGAGACAACGCTGCTTTCCCCCTGCGCGGGCTGCGTTTTATAGATCGCGCCGAGCAGCAGCACGGAGAGGATAGGGCCGATGGAGCAAAGACCCACAAGACCGAAGCTGTCCGCCTTGGCGTTTTCATCGCTTCGAATGGACGCAACGCCGACACCGAGCGCCATGATGAACGGTACGGTCATCGGTCCCGTCGTCACGCCGCCGGAGTCGAACGCGACGGAGAGAATGCTCGGCTCCGACAAAAATGCTGCGGCAAAGACGATGGCATAGAATACGATGAGCATTGTGCGCAGGGAAATGGAAAACAGGATACGCACCATGCACAGCATCAGGAAAAAGCCGACGCCGACAGAGACCGTCAGGATCAGCACCGTGGTGTCGATTTCCGGCACATTGCCTGCGAGCACCTGAAGGTCAGGCTCGGCCACCGTGATGGCAACGCCGAGGGCGAAGCTGATGACCAGGACAAGTCCCAGCTTGCGCGATTTTGTCATTTTAGAGCCCATGTAGTTGCCGATGCGGGTCATCGACATATCCGCGCCCAATGTGAACAGTCCCATGCCGAGGATCAGCATGGCTGTGGCCAGAACGAACGAGAGCATCAGTCCCGCGTCGACCGGCACGAGCACAAAGCTGATCACCATGACGATCAGGCTGATGGGCAGGACGGAAGCGGTGGCTTCTTTCAGTTTTTCAAATAAGATCTGCTTCTGGTACAAAACCTCACTCCTTTGATATTTTTTAATAATTCCAAAATTATCATAGCATATATTCGCTGAAATGAACAGAGGGAGAAAGTAAAAGATCTGTTAAGCTTGTTCTTCCAGCGCGGACGAAAGCAGGCAGGATGACGCAGTCATCCTGCCTGCTTTTCGTGATCCTACTGCGCTGTGTGCGCGCAGCCGCGCTCAAGCGAGCGGCGGATATTGCCGTCGAGCATGTCACCGAGATCGGCGAGGAATGCGTCCGGCTCGCCCTTCATGCCGTTTGCGAGCCACTCGATCGAAAGACCCGCGAGCGCCGCCGTGTAGAAGCGAGCCAGCGCGACGACCTTGCTCTCGCTGACGTCAAGCCCCTCGGCCTCCTTGCGCACGTAGGCAAGCATTGCCGTCAGGATCGTTTTGTGGTAGTACCGCTCCAGAATGTCGCGGTGAGCGGAGGAATGCAGGTGCTGGATCATGCGCTTGTTCTCTGCGGTGAACGCTGTGGCGGCAAGGAAGGCCTTCTGCCACGATTCGTAGCTGTTCGCGCTTTCGGAAAGCCGCTCGATCTCTGTTTCAAACACATCTTCAGCCAGAGCGTAAATATCAGTGTAATAATAGTAAAAGGTATTCCGCGTGACCTCGCTTCTCTCCGCAATGTCGCGGACGGAGATCTTGTCAAAAGGACGCTCTGCCAAAAGCTCGATGAAGCTGCGGCGGATGGCGTTTTTGGTGCGCAGGGCCATAGGTGGATCCCTCTCTTTCTGAATTGGTGTGAAATCATTATATCCGATGCGGAAAAAACTTGCAAGGGATAAAAAACTAAATCTTTAACGGAATCTAAACATCAAGGAGCGGCTTTTGTGCCGTAAACTTGGTCAGCGCGCCGAGAGTGTGAAAACTTTGTGCGCTATGCGCACTTTGCCACTTTTTCATTTTTTGCATTGCGGATATGATCAAGAATGCTCAATACTGAAAAAATAGCTCATTCCCCAAAAAGGACGAGCGGAGAGGAAGCGACGAAGATGAAGACCTACTTTACCTCTGAGTCCGTCACGTGCGGACATCCCGATAAAGTCTGCGACCAGATCGCCGACGCGGTGCTGGACGAGATCCTCGTCCACGACCCGAATGCGCATGTTGCCTGCGAGGTGACAGCCTGCACCGATGAAGTCCATCTGATGGGCGAGATCACTTCGACCTTCACGCCGGACTATGAGGCCATTGCCCGCAGGGTGATCGGAGAGATCGGCTACACCCTGCCCGGTGTTGGCTTTGATGCTGAGACCGTACGTGTGCGAGTCAGCGTTCATACCCAGTCGCCGGATATTGCGCGCGGCGTGGACCGCGGCGCGCCGGAAGAGGCGGGGGCCGGCGATCAGGGCATGATGTTCGGCTATGCCTGCCGCGAAACGGACGCGCTGATGCCGCTGCCCATTACGCTTGCAAACCGCCTGACGAAAAGGCTCGAGCAGGTGCGGCGCGAAAAGAGCATTCCCTATCTTCTGCCGGACGGTAAGGCGCAGGTCAGCGTCGAGTATGAAGGGGGCTGTCCCAAGCGCATTTCGGCCGTGGTGGTTTCCGCACAGCACAGCGCGGAGGTAAAAATCGACGCGCTGCGCGACGCGATCTTAGAGCAGGTGATCTTCCCTGTGCTGCCTGAACGGCTGCTTGATGAGCGCACGGAGTATTTCATCAATCCGACGGGACGCTTTGTCGTCGGCGGCCCCGCGGGCGACAGCGGACTTACCGGCCGCAAGATCATTGCCGACACCTACGGCGGCGCGGCGCGCCACGGCGGCGGAGCCTTTTCGGGCAAGGATCCGAGTAAGGTCGACCGAACGGGCGCCTATATGGCGCGCTATCTTGCCAAGAACATCGTGGCCGCGGAACTGGCCGAGCGCTGCGAGATCGAACTTGCCTATGCGATCGGCCTTGCAGACCCGGTGAGCGTGATGGTCGAAACTTTCGGCACCGGGCGCGTGAGCGACGAGGCACTTGCCGACTGGCTGATGAAAAATGTCGATATGCGCCCCGGCGGGATCACCGCGCGCTTTGAATTGCGCCGCCCGATCTACCGCCGCGTTTCCTGCGGCGGACACTTCGGCGAAAATGCCGCGGGCCTGCCGTGGGAGTGGACGGATCTTGCCGAAGTACTGCAAAAGGAGATCTTATCATAAGATTGCACCGCGGATGCGGGGAGGGAACGGCAGTGAAAAGGAAACGGAGGAACACCTATCTTGTCAGCGCACTTACGCTGGCACTGGTTTTTGCGCTCGTGATCCTCATTTTCCGCGACGCGCTGCCCGGCATCGGGAAAAATCTGCGCGCCGTACCGCTCTGGGGCGTTCTGCTCCTGCTTGCGCTCGGCTTTGCCTACGAGGCGATGGAATCTGCGGTGTGCCTTGTCATCATTCACCACAAAAAGCCGGACTGCACCTTGGCTGACGCGCTGCGCGTCACGTTTCTCGGCGTGTTCGGCAACATTGCGACAATGGGCGCAGGGACGCTGCCCATGCAAAGCTATTGCCTTTACAGACGCGGGCTGGACGCGGGCAGCGGACTCGGCATCATGGCGAGCGAATACGTGCTGCACAAGATCTCGGTACTGCTCTATGCAACGGCTGCGCTGCTGCTCGGCGGAGAATGGCTGCGCGGGGGCGCCAACGGCCTTGCCCGTTATATCCTCACCGGCTATGCCATCGGCGCACTCATCGTGCTGGCGCTCACGCTGATCTATACCTGGGATCGGGTGCTTGCGCTTGTGCTGCGGCTGCTTGACTGGCTGCTGCACAAGCCGAAGTGGGCGGCGCGCCGCAAAAAATGGGCGGGGAGCCTTACCCAACTCAACCGGGAGGCGAAGAAAGTGCTGCTCGTCCCGTCGCTTGCCGTCAAAGGCATTGCGGTGAGCCTTGCCAAGCTCTTTGTGCTCTATACGATCCCCTATGCTGCGCTGAGACTGCTCGGCTGTACGGCGCTCACCTTTGGGCAGGCGCAGCTGCTTGCCGCGCTGATGCTGCTCATCACAAATGCCCTGCCGAACGTTGCAGGCGTGGGGCCGATGGAGTTTGCCTTTCTGCTGCTTTTTGCCCCATGGTCGGATACCACGGTGGCCTCGTCCGCGCTGGTGCTATACCGCGTGGCGACCTATTTCTTCCCGCTTCTGCTGAGTGTGATCGTTTTCCTCTGCGAGGAAAACCGCTCACTCAAAGGCTTTGACGCGCAAAGCGCTGAATGAAAATGATGAGGGGGATATTCTCTTTCGAAGAGAATATCCCCCTTACTTTTTGCGCTTTTTGCAAAGGTGTGAGCGCGGCGTGTCAGCTTTGCTGCTCGGCCTTGCCGCTTTCCGGCACGAGGTGGACGTTCAGATGGTCGTAGGTCATCTCCACGCCGTGCTTGTCGAAGGCATCGCGCAGCGCCTCGTTGAGCGTGTAGTAGGCGTTCCAGTAATCCTCTACCGATGTCCAGCAGCGCACGGCGTACTCAATGGAGCTTGCGCCGTAAGAGGTGAGGTAGACCTCCGGCGCGGGATCGGACAGGACGCCGGGAACCGTGCGTACCGCGTCCATGCACGCAGCCTTGACGGTATCGGTCGGCGCATCGTAGGACGCGGTCACGGTGCGCACCACGCGGCGGCGGCCGAGCGTTGTATAATTGATGATCTTAGAGCTGGAAAGCGCGCGGTTGGGCTGGAGCACGATCTGCCCGTCGGCGGTCTCAAGCTTGGTATGGTTGAGCGAAATCTCGCGCACTGTGCCGACCGTGCCGCCTGCTTCGATCGTATCGCCGATGCCGAACGGGTGCGATGAAAGGATCACAAGCCCGCCGGCTACGTTGCCGAGAATATCCTCTGCCGCGAGCGTGACGCCCAAAGTCAGCACCGACATGATCGCCGTGAGGGAGGCGGTGTTGATGCCGAGCGATTCTGCCGTGATGATGGCGGTCAGAACATACAAAAGAACCTTGAGGCAGGAGAGAATGATCTTTTGCAGCCGGTCGCTGATGCGGCTTGCGCGGGAAAGCAGGCGCGAGAACAGCTTCATGACAAGACGCACGACCACAAGGCAGACAAGCAGTGTCAAGATCGCCGAGAGAATGTTGGCAATGCTGTATCCGCCAATTGAGTGCGAAATGATTTCCGAGAGTTCTTTCATGGCATTTCAGCCCCTTTCTATGTAATGGGTAGTATAACAGCGCCGCCGCATCTTTGTAAAGGGCGAGGAAAAGATCGGCCGACTTTTCAGCAGTTATGCGGTTGAGAAATCGGTGGGAAAAGCGTATCATGCGATCGGATTATTTTGAGAAAAAGAAAGTGTTCATATGCGCCCTGATGCGCTCATCGATTTACACTGCGATACGCTGACCGACGATATGTATACGGATTCATCAACCCCCGACACGTTTGACGATCCCGCGCGCACACTGTTGCTGACGAGCATTCTGAGGAACGCCTGTTGGGTGCAGATTTCCGCGGGAGAACCTTTGCTGAATGAAAAAATATGACAAAATTTTGTGCTTGCCTGTTGAAAAAGGAAGAAGCAAAGCTTATTATAGAAAATGTCTATTTATAAGATGGATATTTTGGCAAGCAGTGAAAGGAGAAAACAGCAGTGTCAAGACTTGATATTATGACGCCCTCCCACGCGCAGACCGTTATTGACGGGCTGTACCGCGACGTGGAGCGGCGTATTGCCGCAAGCCCTCCGGGTCTTTGTCCGGTGGATCTTGCCAAGAGCTTTCTGGATCTTTGCCATGCGCAGACCTGCGGCAAGTGCGTTCCCTGCCGCATCGGTCTCGGCCAGCTCTCGGAGCTGATGGAACTGGTGCTTGAGGGCAAGGCGACGATGGAGACCATTTCGGTCATCGAGCGTCTGGCGCATGTGATCGTCAACAGCGCCGACTGCGCCATCGGCCGCGACGCGGCGCGACTGGTGCTCGACGGTGTACAGGGCTTCCGCGACGATTATGAGGAACATATTTTGCGCCACCGCTGTCTCGGCGGCATGCGCGAGAGCGTTCCCTGCGTGGCGCTGTGTCCCGCGGGCGTGGATATTCCGGGCTACCTTGTGCTGATCAAATACGGCCGCTATGCAGATGCCGTGCGACTCATCCGCAAGGACAATCCCTTCCCCTCGGCCTGCGCTTACATCTGCGAGCATCCTTGCGAGGCGCGCTGCCGCCGCAACATGATCGACGACGCGGTCAATATCCGCGGCCTCAAGCGCTATGCGGTGGACAATGCGGGCTATGTGCCGCACCCCGATTGCGCTGAGCCGACGGGCAAGAAGGTCGCCGTCATCGGCGGCGGCCCGAGCGGTCTGTCGGCTGCGTATTATCTTGCGCTGATGGGACATAAGGTCACGGTGTATGAAAAGTGCGCGAAGCTCGGCGGTATGCTGCGCTACGGCATTCCGTCCTACCGCCTGCCGCGCGAGGTACTCGATGCGGAGATCGCCTCCATGCTGTCGATCGGCATTGATGTGCATGTCAATGTCGACGTTGGCAACGATGTGACCTTTGACGAGCTGCGCCAGCAGAACGACGCGCTTTACATCGCGCTTGGCGCGCACACGGATAAAAAGACCGGCATCGAGGGCGAGGACGCCGAGGGCGTCATCTCCGCGGTCGAGATGCTGCGCGAGATCGGCGACGATCACATGCCGGACTTCCGCAATAAAGATATTGTCGTCATCGGCGGCGGCAACGTGGCAATGGACGTCTGCCGCAGCGCGGTGAGACTGGGCGCGCGCAAGGTGAGCTGTGTCTACCGCCGCCGTCAGGAGGATATGACGGCACTTCCCGAGGAAGTGGAGGGCGCCGTTGCCGAGGGCGTGGAGCTTGTAACGCTTCAGGCGCCTGTGCGCATCGAGACAGACGCGAACGGCCATGCGACCGCATTGTGGACGCAGCCGCAGATCATCGGTGAGATGGACAAGAAGGGCCGTCCCGCGCCCGAAAAGGCCAAGCGCAGCGAAAAGCGCATCGCGGCAGACGTTGTCGTTGTTGCCATCGGTCAGGGCGTGGAGACGCATGGCTTTGAGCAGACGAAGATCGCCATCAAGCGCGGCGCGTTTGTCACCGAGGCGAGCGGGCAGATCGACAATATGGACGGCGTTTTTGCCGGCGGCGACTGTGTCACCGGCCCCGCGACCGTCATTCGCGCCATCGCGGCCGGCAAGGTCGCCGCGGCGAACATCGACGAATATCTCGGCTTCCACCATGAGATCGACCCCGGTGTGGTTGTGCCGACGCCGCGGCTGAACAACAAGCCGCCCCACGGCCGCATCGACACCACCGAGCGCGAGGCAGGCGAGCGCAAGCACGACTTCAAGTGCATCGAGTGCGGGCTGACAGATGAAGAGGCCTACAATGAGGCGTCGCGCTGCCTGCGCTGCGACCACTTCGGCTACGGAATTTTCCGCGGAGGGAGGAAGGGCAAATGGTAAGAAATGTTACGCTGACCATCGACCGCAAGAGCGTCACGGTGCCCGAGAATACCACGATCCTCGAGGCGGCGCGCTCGGCCAACATCAATATCCCCACGCTCTGCTACTTAAAGGACATCAACGAGATCGGCGCATGCCGCATCTGCTGTGTGGAGGTAGAGGGCATGGAACGCCTCGTCCCCGCGTGCGACAACGTGGTGGCGGACGGCATGGTCGTTTTTACCAACAGCGCCAAGGCGCGCGAGGCGCGGCGCATGAACCTGCGCCTGCTCCTTTCGCACCACGAGACATCCTGCACCAACTGCACGCGAAGCGGCAACTGCACGCTTCAGCAGTTGGCGAACGACTTCAACATGCGCGGTACGCACTTCCCCAAAAAGCTGCGGCACGAGGCGCTGGATTATTCCACGCCCCTCATCCGCGAGAACGACAAGTGCGTGCAGTGCCTGCGCTGCATTCAGGTGTGCGAGAAGATACAGAGCGTAAAGATCTGGGATCTTCTCGGTACGGGCTCGCGCACGGTGGTGGACGCATCGTACAACCGCCGTATTCAGGACACCGAATGTACCTACTGCGGCCAGTGCATCACCCACTGCCCAACGGCGGCGCTGCGCGAGCGCGACGACACGGGCCTTGTCTTCGACGCGATCGACGATCCGAACGTCATCACCGTGGCGCAGGTCGCGCCCGCGGTGCGCGCGGCCTGGGCGGAGCAGTTCAGCCTTGCAAGCGACTTTGCAACGCCGAAGCGCATGGTCGCGGCGCTGCGCGAGCTGGGCTTTGACTATGTGTTCGACACGGATTTTGCCGCCGACCTCACCATCATGGAAGAGGGCAGCGAGTTTATCGAGCGCTTCACGCATAAAGAGCAGTATCAGTGGCCGATGTTCACCTCCTGCTGCCCCGGCTGGGTGCGGTTCGTGAAGTCGCAGTATCCCGAGCTGACGGGCAACCTCTCCACGGCGAAGTCGCCCCAGCAGATGCTCGGCGCCGTTGCGAAGAGCTATTTTGCCGAAAAGGCCGGCATCGACGCAAAGCGTCTGTTCGTTGTCTCCATCATGCCTTGCGTGGCGAAAAAGAGCGAATGCGAGTTGCCCACGATGAAAAACGACGCGGGCGACCCGGAGGTCGATGTGAGCATCACAACGCGCGAGCTCAATATCATGATGCGCGCGAACCACATCGAGCCGAAGTATCTGCCCGAGGAGGAGTTTGACAGCCCGCTCGGTTCGGCTACCGGCGCGGCGGTCGTCTTCGGCGCGACCGGCGGCGTGATGGACGCGGCGCTGCGCTCGGCGTACTTCTTCGTCACGGGCAAGAATCCCGATCCTGACGCTTTCACCGCTGTGCGCGGCATGGACGGGTGGAAGGAAGCAACGTTCAATATCCCCGGCGCAGGGGACGTACACGTTGCGGTCGTCAGCTCGCTCGGAAACGCGAGAAAACTCATCGAGGCGGTCAGACGCGGCGAAGTGAGCTACGACTTTGTTGAAGTTATGGCCTGTCCCGGCGGCTGCGCCGGCGGCGGTGGTCAGCCCATTCACGACGGCGTGGAGCTGGCGGAGGATCGCGGCAGCGTTCTCTGGCGGCTCGATCAGGACGAGCTGCTGCGCTTCTCGCACGAGAATCCGGACGTCAAGGCGCTCTATCGCGACTATCTTGGCTCTCCGCTTGGCGAAAAGTCGCACCACCTGCTGCACACCGATCATTTTGCCTGGGAAATGCCGCCAAAGGCGCTGTAAAACGACAAAAAAGTATCCCGTATGCTTTGGCATACGGGATACTTTTTGTGTTGCAAAAGGGTTATTGCTTGGTTCCGTAGCGCAAGATGACATTCACGAGCGCGTGGAAAGCGTCCTCGGCGTCGCTGTCAAGAACGTAGGCAACGCTGCGCGATGCGTCATCATAGAGAACGGAACCGTCTGCAAAGAGATAGAGATCATGGTCGCGGCCATTTGCGCGGAACCAGATGGAAACATAGTTGTCTTGCGCACGGATCCCGCTGACCGGCGCGGTCGGCAGACGGAAGCGGCGGTGCGCGGAAATGCTGCCCAGCGCATCGAGCAGAGCCTGTCCCGCTTCGCTGTCAGGTTCGGCAGTATAGTCGCACACGCCGCTCGTTTCACCGTTTTCGGTCGAAACGGTGGCGGCGAGGGAGAAGATCGCACGAATCGGCGGCTCGATCTCGTCCGTGTGCAGCAGCTCGCTGAGAGGCTGCGGGCGGCTCAGGAACAGCGCGGCGGCGAGCAGCACTGCGGCAATGCCGGCGGTGATGAGCAGGGCTTTCTTTTTCTTGTCCATGGGTGGGGCTCCTTTCCAATATCAAACTTGCTTTTACCGTCCAACAGGGGAGAGGGGGATCGCTTTCCAACAGTTTACCTGATCAAGAGCTTTTTGGCAAGCCCTTCCTCGGGCGTGACATAGAGCGTGCGGTAGTTGTCGTAGGTCACCATGCCGGGGCGCGCGCCCGCAGGCTTTTTGACGAATTTCACGGGGCAGTAGTCGACGGGTACGCCGCTGCTCTCCTTCGCCTGCGAGAAGTAGGCCGCGAGCATCGCCGCCTCGCGCAGATCCTCGTCGCCCGGCGTCAGCCCCGCGCAGCGCAGGATAACGTGCGAGCCATGGATATGCTGGGTGTGGAACCAGTAGTCGCGCTTGTCGGCCTTTTTGGTGAGCTGATCGTTCTGCACATTGCTGCGGCCAACGAGAACCTCGAACCCGCCCGACGTTTTGAACGTGCGCGGGGCAAAGGCGCGCTTCTGCTCTTTTTTGCCGGAGGATTTTTTGAGATAGTTCGTCTCCTGCAATTCGCGGCGAATTTCATTGAATTCCTGTTCCGTCTCCGCCTGCGCAAGCTCCTGCAACACGCTCTCTAAGTACGCCCGTTCGTTTTCCGCCTTTTCGATCTGCTCGCGCAGGTGGAATTCGGCGGTCTTGAGCTTGTTGTACTGCTTGTAGTTCTTCGCGGCGTTCTGCTGGGGGGTGAGCAGCGGGTCGAGCGGAATGTCGATGAGCGGGCAGCCGTCTTCGTAGTAGTTCTCGGCTTGCAGGACGCGCTCGCCGCCCTTCATGCGGTAAAGGTTTGCGGTGATGAGATCGCCGCGCAGGCGGAATTCATCGCGCTTTTGCGTGGCGGCATAGTCGCGCTTCAGGTTCTCGGCTTTTCGCGCCATGCGGTCGCGCGCGACGCTCGCCGCGTGCGTCAGCTCGCGGCG
>DPGF01000019.1:8435-8557 GCA_003522105.1 Oscillibacter sp. | reverse complement strand
TTGACAAGATCGGCGCAGTCGTCGGGCTGGCCGAAGCGCGCTTTGAGCATCGGCGTCAGGTCGTGCGGCGCACCGGGGTCTTTGCGTTTCATCAAGAAGATCACCTCCGGACTTAGTATGTC
>DPGF01000019.1:0-8240 GCA_003522105.1 Oscillibacter sp. | reverse complement strand
TCCGGACTTAGTATGTCCGGAGGTGATGCATTTTTCTCACTCGCGCAGCGACTTAGGGTACACGCCCGCGTCGTGCAGCTTTTTGAGCTCGCGCTGCACCATGTCCTTATCCTCATGATAGGTCATGCCGAACCAGCGCGCGCTCGATCTCAGCACGGAGACGGTAAGCTCGCCGCGGTCGATGAGCAATCCGATCAGGCTCGGCAGCAGGCACTCGGCCTTCTTTTCGTCCGCGGGCAGCGCGCGGAGGAAATCCTTGAAGTACGCGTCGAGTTTTTCAAAGAGCCACGGCGTAAAGCCCCAGAAGTTCATCGAAACCGGCGTTTCGGGCGCGTAGACCGGGCCATCGCCGTTTTCCTGAATGTCGCGGATCTTGCCGTCGTCGCAGGGCTTTAAGTGGAACGTCTCCACCACGCGGTCGAGCATTCCCAGCTCATTCACGTGGCACACGCCGCGCGTGACCGTGCCGTGCTCGCTCACGGTGTTGCAAAGATCGTAGCCGACCATCGTGCCCTCGCCGGTCTCGGCGAGCTTGGAAAGCGCCGCATAGATCGTCCTGAACGCATCTACGCCGTAATAGTCATCGGCATTGATGACGACGAACGGCTCGCTCACGCACTCTCTTGCGCACAGCAGCGCATGCACCGTGCCGAACGGTTTGACGCGCTCCTTAGGTACCTGATAAAAGGAAGGTACGCTCGAAAAATCCTGATACGCATAGCAGACTTCGACCTTCTCGCCGTCCGCCGTTTTGCGCTCTGCAAGGCGCTTGCCCACAAGCTCTTCCATCAGCTCCCGCATCTCGGGCTTGATGATGAAGACCACCTTCGTAAAGCCCGCGCGCAGCGCATCGAACACGGAATATTCCATCAGGATCTCGCCGTTCGGCCCGATCCCGTCCACCTGCTTGCTGCCGCCGTAGCGCGAGCCCATGCCCGCCGCCATAATGACCAGCGCTGCTTTCATACGATTAAACTCCTCTCAATCTTCTCTGATCTGTTCAAAGGGATTTTGCTGCCTCCCCATCATAGCTTATCCCGCGAGGCATTGCAACCGTCTTTTCCGCTCTTGTCTTTTGCCGCAGGAATGGATATACTGGTAAAATCATCTTCACTTCCCGAGGTGCGCCATGGAATCGTTTCTGCACGCGGTCACTTCCGTCACCATCATTCTTTTGCTCACGGCAACAGGCTACTTCTGCGCGGTCAGGGGCTGGATGAGCCCGCAGGCCAAGCGCTTTATCAGCCGCTTCACGATGTCCGTCGCCGTTCCCTGCATGTGTGTCTACGGGCTGACGAACAACCTCACGCATGAGCTGCTCGCGGAGTCGCCGGGCTTTCTGCTCGTTCCCCTTCTCTCCACCGTCGGCGCGTTTCTGCTCTCGCTGCTTGTCGGCATGCTGCTGAAGCTGCCGCGCCGCCGGCTCGGCGTTTTTATGATGATGTGCTCGGTGTCCAACGCCATCTTCATCGGCCTTCCGATGTGCACCGAGCTTTTTGGCGAGACCTGCACGCCCTATGTGATGCTCTACTACCTTGTCAACACAAGCTTTGTTCAGCTCGTGGGTCTCTCGCTCGTGCGCTGGGCAGGCGAGAGCGGCGGCTTTGACCGCCGAATGCTCAAAAAGTTTCTGACCACGCCCGCCGTTCTCGGCGTTTTCCTTGGGCTTTTTCTCGTGTGGTTCAACCTCAGGCTGCCGCCGCTCGTGATGAGCTACTGCAAGTATATGAACAACCTCGTCACACCGCTCGCCCTGCTGCTCACGGGTTATATTATCCATGAGCTCGGGCTGAAAAGCCTGAAGCTCGACGGCAGTCTCGCCGTCGTGCTGATCTTCCGCTTTCTGCTCGTGCCGGCGGCGGCGTTCGCCCTGTGCGAACTCTTCGGCGTTGAGGGGCTCGCGCGCAGCGTGCTGCTCGTGGAAACGACTATGCCCGTCGTAACGCAGACCGTCGTCGCCGCCGCGGACTACGGTGCGGACGAGGAATTTGCCGCGCAGGGCGCGGCGCTGTCCACGCTGGCAAGCTTTGTCGTCATTCCTGTGCTGATGCTCATGTTATAACTTTCCGCGCCATAGCGGTGCGGCCGTCTGCGGCGGCCGCACCGCTTTTTTTGCATATTCTCCCTTCCGATGCATATAGATGGAGCAACATCAGTCAGGAGTGTGCTGCATGAAGGGTAACATGGAAGAGCGCGCCTGCGCGCTGGCCGCTTACATCATCGAAAACCGCGCCACCGTGCGCGCCGCGGCAAAAAAGTTTGGCGTGAGCAAGTCCACCGTCCACAAGGACTTGCAGGATCGCCTGCCGCAGTTCAACCGCAGCCTTTACCTTCAGGTCAAAGAGGTGCTGGAGGTCAACAAGGCCCAGCGCCACATTCGCGGCGGCCTGGCCACGCGGAAAAAGTACAAAGGATTCTGAAACTTTTTTCGACATTTTGCGTCTAATTGGGAAGAATGCACCGATGCACCTCAAAAATACTCTTGCACAATTCTGCCGCACAGGGTAGAATGCAAGCAACGCATTATTGTAAACCAAAAGAGAAAACGGAGCGATACGATGAGAGATCAGGAATATTATGAGCGCGGCTATGACGATGCCCCCCGCCGCGCCCGCAGCCAAAACGGGAAAAAGCGCAAAAAGAAAAGATCCGGCAGCCGCGGCGAGCGCGTGGTCGTCACGCTTTTGTCGCTGCTTTTCCTGACCGTGGCCGCCGTGGCAACGGTCAAGTATGTCGTGCGCGCGCCCGAACCGGACGCCGGCAAGGAGAGCGTGCAGACCGAACAGGACGGCACGCAGGACGAGGACACTGACGCCATCGAAACGATCGCGAATGGCAAGGAGCGCAAAAAATACTGCTACACCATTCTGGTCTACGGCGTGGACAACGACGCCGGCGGCAGCGACACGAATATGCTCATGCGCTTTGACGCGGAGGGCAAGAAAATCGACGTCGTCAGCCTGCCGCGCGACACGCTGATGAGCAACGGCCACAAGCTCAATTCCTCCTATAACAACGGCGGCACGGAAAAGCTGCGCAGCAACATTGAAGACATGCTGGGCATTCCCGTGGACTTCTACGTCTCCGTCGACCTCAAGGGCTTCATCGCGCTGATCGACCAGATCGGCGGCGTGGATTTCGACGTGCCCGAGGACATGGACTACGACGACCCCTATCAGGATCTGCACATTCACTTCAAAAAGGGATTGCAGCACCTCAGCGGCCAGCAGTCCATGGAGGTCGTGCGTTTCCGCCACAACAACGACAACACCGGCTACGGCGGGCGGCAGGACATCGGCCGCATCGGCACACAGCAGGCATTTTTGAAGGCCGTGGCGCAGAAGCTCATGAAGCTCGAAAACGTCCCCGCGATGGCGGAAACGTTCTTAAAGTACGTCAAGACCGACTTAACACTCGGCAACCTCGTCTGGCTTGCCAACGAGGCGCTGGGTATGGGCGGAATGGACGCCATCAGCTTTGCCACCCTCCCCGGTGACGGCACGGGCTGGTACAAGGGCATGTCGGTCTACGCCCTTGACCCCACGCAGGTGCTGGAAATGACCAACTCCATGCTCAACCCCTACGCCGCGGACATCACCGCGGCCGACCAGAACATCTTAGTCCCGTAATTTTCGCAGGATTTTCAGAAAGTGAGAAAAGGATCGCCGATGCCATTGAAGTTCCGCTTCGCGCTGCTCACCGCGGCGCTCATGCTCGTTTTGAGCGTCAACGCCCTTGCAAACAGCGGCGAAGGCGCGCCGGAGGCGCCCGCTCCCGCACAGGAAGAAACCGCCGAAAAGGCGTCGCCGTTCGCGCCGCTCCGCACGTATGCGGGCGAATTTGCCGACGTGAAAAGCGGCGACTGGTTCGCCCCCTCGGTCGTCTCCGCCTATGAATACGGTCTCCTCTCCGGGCGCGGGAACAGTGCGTTCGCGCCGGGCGACAATGTGACGCTCGCCGAGATGCTGACCATTGCCGCGCGCCTGCGCGCCATCTATACCACCGGCGGCGAGGAGGTCATTCCCGCCGCGCCGCTCGAAGAGAGCTGGTATCAGCCCTACGTTGACTACCTCAAGGCGGAAAACCTGCTCGACAACCGCTTTGAAGGCGCTTATCACCTGCCCGCCTCGCGCGCGCAGATGGCGGGCATCTTTGCGTTTGCTCTGCCCGCCGAATGGTACGATGAGCCGAACGCCTTGCTCGTCACCACCGCCTACGCAAGCGGCGATTTCATCGCCGACGTGACGGACAAGACCCCCTATCGCAGCGAGATCCTCCTGATGTATCGCCGCGGACTGCTCTCCGGCATGGACGATGCCGGCAGTTTTGCGCCCGAGCGCAGCGTCAGCCGCGCGGAGATTGCGGCGCTGCTCACGCGCGTTGTCGAACCGGAAACACGCCTGACGCTCACCTGGACGGTCGCGCCCTACCACTCCGCCGCCGGTGCAACGCTCGCAGGGCTCGTCGCAGCGCCGCAGAAAACAGCGCTGCCCGCCTCGCCGAAGGACACCGCCGCCATCGATGCGCTCGTGCGCGGCATGCTTGCGCGCGGCGAGCACAGCATCACGCTCCAATACCCCAAGGCGCTCTCAGCTGCCACGGCGAACGCGCTGACACAGGCATTCACCTCCTGCGTCAAAACCTACTGCGAGCAGATGTACAACGTGGTCTCCTGCCGTTCGTATGCGACGGGGCGCGTCGTGTTCACCTTCTCCTCCACTGCCTGCGCGGAAAAAACGCTCGAATCCTACCGCGCCAAAACGCTCGCCGCCGCCATTCGCGTGCACGACTCCCTCTGGCAGAGCGGCACGCTGAGCTACGGCATGAGCCAGTACGAGATCGCGCAGGCCTACTATCTCTGGCTGTGCGACAACTGCCGCTACGACAGCGCCGCCGGTGACGATTCCGCCAGCCACCTTGCCTACGGCGCGCTCGTGGGCGGCCTTGCCGTGTGCGACTGCTACACAGGCGCGTACAACCTGCTCTTAAAGCTCGAGGGCATCGACTGCACCGCGCTTTTCAACGACAGCCACATCTGGACGCTCGCAGAGCTGGACGGCACGACGTATCACATCGACGTCACCTGGGGCGATCAGTACGGCAGGACGGATCTCCGCTACTTTGGCATGAGCGAGGAGCAGTCCTATCAGTATCACCCCTGGAGCACGCAGAATCTGCCGAAATAACATATAAAAAGGCTCTCCGCTATAAGCGGAGAGCCTTTTTCTTTTCTCTTCAAATCACGAACGACTCGCCCTCGCGCGTGATGCGCGCGATCGCGTCCTTCTGTGCGGGGTGCGCGGCAAGGTAGCGGTCGATGACCTCGTACTTTTTCCACATGTGCATGGGGAAGACGTGCTGCACCTTGATCTGCCTCATCAGCTCTTCGATGCCAAGCCCCTCGCTCCCCTCGCCGAGTCTCGGGTCGAGCGGCGCCATTGCCGCTGTGATCTCGGGCGCGATGGCGTTGTCCGTCGCCTCGTTTTCAACCGCCGCGGCAAGCTTTTCGATCGCCGCGCGGTAATGGGCGGCCATATTATTGCAATACGCCTCGCCCTCGCTCTTCCAGTCCCACCAGTTGAGGTCGCCCCCGTGGTAGACCATCTTCCCCTCGCAGCGCAGGAGATACGCGTTGCCGATGTCCGTTGACTTGATGGCGCGGATGCTCAAGTCCTCGCCCGCGACGTCGGTGAGCAAAATGCTGTCGGGCCGCAGAACGGTCGTGCGGGCAAAGGCAGCGTCAGAAATGTTGAGCCACTGGCGCTTGCGCTCGGTGAGGCGCGTGTCGCGCGAGACAAAAAAGCGAGCGCCCGGATACTTTTCCAAAAGCGTAAAGACCTTCGCGTCAAAATGATCCTCGTGGCTGTGGCTCGAAAAGACGAGCAGGGGCTTATCGCCGCTTAGTTCCGGCAGCGCGCCGGTATAATCCGGCTCGTAGGTATAGTCAAACAGCGTGTAGAACTTGTCCCACTCGACAAGAAATGCGCTGTGGGCGATAAAGGTGACGTTCATGTGCTTCTCCTTTCGCGCGCGGGATATGGCTTTGCGCGTAGGATTATAACAGACGCGTGGCCGCAACGCAAGGGAAAAGGCTTTTCAAACGTGCGCGGTTGTGGTAAAATATTTGCAATTTTAACAGCGAATGTTGTATCTTCGCAGAAAGGAGCCGCGCGATGCTGAAAAAAGCCTATGTTGAGATCACGAACTGCTGCAATCTCGCCTGCTCCTTCTGCCCCAAGACGCGCCGTGCGCCGCGCACGATGAGCGCCGAAGAATTCGACCTCGTTCTCTCCCGGCTCGAAGGGTATGTGCAGTATGTTTACCTCCATCTCATGGGCGAGCCGCTGCTGCACCCGGAGCTCTCCTCGTTTTTCGCCCTCGCCGGGGCGCGGGGCATGAAGGTGTGCATCACGACGAACGGCACGCTCCTTGAAAAGCGCGCGGACGAGCTGCTGAATGCCGGCAGCCTGCACAAGATCAGCGTTTCGCTCCACAGCTTTGAGGGCAACGACGGCGCGGACGAGCAGGAGCTTGCCTATCTTGAGCAGGTCTGGGACTTTGCGGAAAAGGCCGCGAAAAAGGGCGTCATCGTCGCACTCCGTCTCTGGAACGACGGCGGCGCGGACGCGCGCAACGGCGAGATCCTCGACTTTCTGCGCGCGCGCACGGGAAATGACTGGCCGGAGATGCGAAACGGCAGCTTTTTTCTGCGCGACCACCTCTACTTGGAGCGCGCGGGCAAATTCGAATGGCCCGACCTTTCGGCGAACAAATCCGGCGCGCAGTTCTGCTACGGCCTGCGCGACCAGCTCGGGATCCTTGCCGACGGTACCGTGGTGCCCTGCTGCCTCGACCACGAGGGCGACATTCCGCTGGGGAATCTCTTCACCCAGCCGCTTGCGGAAATCCTCAAAAGTCCGCGCGCGTGTGCGCTGCGCGAGGGCTTTTCGCAGCGAAGACCCGCCGAAGAACTCTGCCGCCGCTGCGGCTTCGCCGCGCGCTTCAACAAATGATATGATGACAGAACATTGGGAAAACTTAAATGCTCTGACCGCGCCGCTGCTCACGTGGTATGACTTAAACGGCCGCATGCTGCCATGGCGCAGCGTCGTCACACCATACCGCACATGGGTCTCGGAGATCATGCTCCAGCAGACGCGCGTCGGCGCGGTGATCCCCTACTTTGAACGCTTCATGGAAGAACTTCCCGACGTTTCTGCGCTCGCAGCGGTTTCCGAGGAACGGCTTTTGAAGCTCTGGGAGGGGCTTGGCTACTACTCGCGGGCAAGGAACCTCCAAAGGGCGGCGAAGATCGTCGTCTCCGATTTTGGCGGCGCGCTGCCGCAGTCGTATCATGCGCTCTTGTCGCTCCCCGGCATCGGCGAATACACCGCCGCCATCGCGTCCATCAACTTTTCTGAGCCGGTCGCGGCGGTAGACGGCAACCTCCTGCGCGTCGCCGCGCGCGTCAGCGGCTGCGGCGAGGACATCATGGATGCCAAGGTGCGCCGTCTTTTCCGCCAAAGGCTCGATGCGGCCATCGACGCAAACCGCCCCGGCGCGTACAATCAGGCGATGATGGATCTCGGCGCGACCGTGTGCCTGCCGAACGGCGCGCCAAAGTGCGAGATCTGCCCCGCACGTACCGTGTGCGAGGCGTACAAAAACGGCCTCACCGAAGTCCTTCCCGTGCGCGCGAAGAAAAAATCGCGCAGGGTCGAGGAGCGCACGGTGCTGCTGCTCTTTCAGGGGGGAAAGGTCGCGCTGCGAAAGCGGCCGGACACGGGGCTTCTCGCCTCGCTCTGGGAATTTCCGAGCATTTTGGGAAACCTCGACGAATCGGGCGTTTCGCTCGCGCTCGCGCAGATGGGGCTGTCGGCTGAATCCATTGCCCCCGCCGGCAGTGCAAAGCACATCTTCACCCACATCGAGTGGGACATGAAGGGATATTTCGCCGACGTGACGGGTGGAACCGACGATCTATTCTGGGCGGACGCCGATGCGTTCGACGCGCTCGCGCTGCCCACGGCATTCAAGAAATACACCGCGCTCGTTCGCGCGCGGCTGCAATAAAAGAGGGAGATTTGACGCATGGCACAGCTTTATTTCAAATACGGCGCGATGGGCTCGAGCAAAACGGCCAACGCGCTGATGGCGCGCTTCAACTACGAAGAGCGCGGGCAGAAAACGCTTCTCTGCAAGCCCCAGCTCGACACGCGCGACGGCGACCACATGGTGCA
>DPGF01000125.1:8393-9514 GCA_003522105.1 Oscillibacter sp. | reverse complement strand
TTGGGCTCGACATGGATCTTGACGTGACCGTACTGACCCTTACCACCGCTCTGACGGGCGTACTTGGTATCCTGATCGACAGCCTTGGTGATGGTCTCCTTGTAGGCAACCTGGGGAGCGCCGACGTTCGCCTCGACCTTATACTCGCGGAGCAGACGGTCGACAATGATCTCCAGATGGAGCTCACCCATACCGGCGATGATGGTCTGACCGGTCTCTTCATCGGTGTAGGTCTTGAAGGTCGGGTCTTCCTCAGCCAGCTTCATCAGCGCAATGCCCATCTTCTCCTGACCGGCCTTGGTCTTGGGCTCGATGGCAACGCGGATCACGGGCTCGGGGAACTCCATGGACTCGAGAATGATCGGAGCCTTTTCATCGCAGAGCGTATCACCGGTGGTGGTGTTCTTGAGGCCGATGACGGCGCAAATATCGCCGGCGTAGCAGCACTCAATGTCCTCGCGGTGGTTGGCGTGCATCTGCAGAATGCGGCCGATGCGCTCGCGCTGATGCTTGGTGGAGTTCAGCACGGAGGTACCGGTATTCAGAATACCGGAGTACACGCGAACGAAGGACAGACGGCCGACGAACGGGTCGGTCGCGATCTTGAAGGCAAGACCGGAGAACGGCGCATTATCGTCAGCATGACGGATGTCTTCCTCACCGGTGTCGGGGTTCACACCGTCGATCGCGGGGATATCCACGGGGGACGGCATGTAGTCGACGATGGCGTCGAGCAGCTTCTGCACGCCCTTGTTCTTGTAAGAGGTACCGCAGGTGACAGGGACCATCTTATTGTCGATGGTGGCCTGACGGATGGTCTTGCGGATGAGGTCCTGAGGAACGGGCTTCTCTTCGAGCGCCAGCTCCATGATCTCGTCGTTCAGGTCGGCGCAAGCGTCAACGAGCTTAGTGCGATACTCCTGAGCGAGCTCGAGCATGTCCTCGGGGATCTCCTCGACGCGCATGTCCTTGCCGAGCTCGTCGTAGTAGATATCAGCGTCCATCTCCACCAGGTCGATGATGCCCTTGAAGGTGTCTTCAGAGCCGATCGGCAGCTGGATGGGGACAGCGTTGCACTTGAGACGGTCGTGGATCATGTGCAGAACGTTGTAGAAGTCCGC
>DPGF01000125.1:6998-8122 GCA_003522105.1 Oscillibacter sp. | reverse complement strand
GTCTCAGACTGGGGCTCAACGCCGCCCTTGGCGCAGAGAACGGTCACAGAGCCGTCCAGAACGCGCAGGGAGCGCTCGACCTCAACGGTGAAGTCGACGTGGCCCGGGGTGTCGATGATGTTCAAGCGGGTCTGCGGGAACTGGTTCTTGCTGCCCTTCCAGTAGCAGGTGGTGGCAGCGGAGGTGATGGTGATACCACGCTCCTGTTCCTGAGCCATCCAGTCCATCGTGGCGGTACCGTCGTGGGTCTCGCCGATCTTGTAATTGACGCCGGTGTAGTACAGAATACGCTCGGTAGTCGTGGTCTTGCCAGCGTCGATATGGGCCATGATGCCGATATTTCTGGTGTTTTCCAGAGAGACTTTTCTTGCCATAATTCTCTCGTTCCTCCGTTACCAGCGGAAGTGGGCGAATGCCTTGTTGGATTCGGCCATCTTGTGGGTATCTTCGCGTTTCTTCACGGCGCTGCCGCTGTTGTTGGCGGCATCCATGATCTCGCCGGCCAGACGCTCGGCCATGGTACGCTCACCACGGGCGCGGGCATAAGCCGTCAGCCAGCGCAGACCGAGGGTCTGACGACGGGCGGGACGGACTTCCATCGGCACCTGATAGGTGGCGCCGCCGACGCGGCGGGACTTGGTCTCCAGGCTGGGCATGATATTTTCCATGGCCTGGTTGAAAACATCGAGAGGCTCATTGCCGGTCTTGTCCTTGATCATGTCGAACGCGCTGTAAACGACCTTCTGGGCAACACCCTTCTTGCCGTCGAGCATCACGCTGTTGACGAGCTTGGTCACGAGGACGCTGTTGTACATGGGATCGGGCAGAACTTCTCTCTTGGGAACATTACCTCTTCTGGGCACTTTGCTTCCCTCCTTCTTATAATTTAGAAATCATAGGTACTCGCGAATGGGGCTCTCCCCCATCGTGTTCCGGCCTGCCAAAGAGGTGAATGACACAAATATATATCAAACCTTTTCGGCAAAGCTCATTTCAAGGTCGCAGCCTTACTTCTGCTTCGGGCGCTTGGCGCCGTACTTGGAACGGGACTGCATACGGCCCTGCACGCCCTGAGCGTCCAGAGTGCCGCGGATGATGTGGTAACGCACACCAGGGAGGTCCTT
>DPGF01000125.1:2489-6780 GCA_003522105.1 Oscillibacter sp. | reverse complement strand
ATGTAAGCGGTGACCTCATAGCCATTGGTGAGGCGGACACGGGCGATCTTACGAAGAGCGGAGTTCGGCTTCTTCGGGGTCGCAGTACGAACTGCGGTGCAAACGCCACGCTTCTGGGGAGAGGCGAGGTCGGTCTCCTTGTTCTTCAGCGTGTTAAGACCATACTGCAGAGCCGGGGAGTTGGACTTGTAAGTCGACTGCTGTCTGCCCTTGCGAACCAACTGGTTAAAAGTAGGCATTCTTGTTTCTCCTTTCCTGAAATGATGTGATATATATTTTTTACAGGATATTGGAATAATATCCCGAAAAAACCTTAGTCTTTCAGAACGGCGATCACCGCCGCGCCAACGGCGATGCCCGCGCAATGGCCGAGCTGTGCCATCGTGGCGTGATCGTCGATCACGATTCCCTGCTCGCGCCCCAGACGCTCGAGTGGTTCGAGCACGGCAGGGTCGGCGTCACAGGCGATATACAGCTTTTCCGCGCGGTGTTCCCGCAGTGCACGCATCGTCTGCTTGATGCCCGCTACCTTGCGGCATGTGGACAGATCCGGCGTCACGGCAGGTCCCTCCTGACGGTATGACAAATTCCGTGGGACATACCCACGCAAGTTGAAATTATACCATGAGGCACACAAGCCGTCAAGCGTTTTTTATGGCTGTCTACACAAAATAATCGCTGAAACGACGGGCTTTTCCCGAATTTTTTTGTGCGTTCCGCGCCGCTGCCGCGCTCGCATTCACCGCAGGGCAAAAAAGAGACGCGGAAGCGTCCGCGTCTCTTTTTATTCGAATGAATGAGATCTTGCTCACACTTCGACGGCATTCGTAATGATGCGCGGCTCGTGCGGCTCCTCCTCGGGCTTCTCGGGATCGGGGACGATCTCCTCGGCGAAGTCACGGTAGGCGGTCAGACCCGCGCCGGCGGGAATGAGCTTACCGATGATGACGTTCTCCTTCAGGCCGACGAGGTGGTCGACCTTGCCCTTGATGGCGGCTTCGGTCAGAACCTTGGTCGTTTCCTGGAAGGATGCAGCGGACATCCAGCTGTCGGTCGCAAGAGAGGCCTTCGTGATACCCATGAGCAGCTGCGTGGCAACAGCCTCCTGCAGCTTTTCGCCGGTCTCGGCGTTGACCTCGCCCGCGGCATTGCGCGCGCGGATCTCCTCGTTGGCGTCCTCATACTCGAGCAGGTCGACCATCGAGCCGGAGAGCAGGTTCGTGTCGCCGGACTCCTCGACGCGCACCTTGCGCATCATCTGGCGGACGATGACCTCGATATGCTTATCGTTGATGTCAACGCCCTGCTGACGGTAAACCTTCAAAACTTCCTGAATGAGGTAGTCATGAACGGCGGACGTGCCGCGGATGCGCAGGATATCGTGCGGAGACAAAGCGCCCTCCTGCAGCTGCGTACCCTTGGCGATCACGTCGCCGTCCTTCACGCGAAGGCCGGTGTGCGGCACGGAGTAGATGCGGTTGTCGCCGTCGTCCGCGGTGACGATGATGTTGAGGAGGCTGCCCTTGGTGGCTTCCTCAAAGCGAACCTTACCGGAGATCTCGGCGAGGGTCGCCATCTTCTTGGGACGGCGCGCCTCAAACAGTTCCTCGACTCGCGGAAGGCCCTGCGTGATATCGCCGCCGGCAACGCCGCCGCTGTGGAAGGTTCGCATCGTCAGCTGCGTACCGGGTTCGCCGATGGACTGTGCCGCGATGATACCGACCGCCTCGCCGGGGCCGACAGGCTTGGAGGTGGCAAGGTTCATGCCGTAGCACTTCGCACAGACACCGCTGTGCGCCTTACAGGTGAGCACGGTGCGGATCTCGACAGAGTGGATGTCGAACTTCTCCATGAGGTCAGCATCTTCGGGGGTCATCATGTGATCCTTGGAGATGAGCACCTCGTCCGTGCCAGGCTTCAGAACGTCGTGGACCGGATAGCGGCCGTTGACGCGTTCGGAGAACTTTTCGATGACCTGGCCGTTCTCGCTGATCTCGCCGATCATGATGCCGCGCGTTGCGCCGCAGTCGTCGGAACGGATGATGACATCCTGGCAGACGTCGACCATTCGGCGGGTCAGGTAACCGGAGTCTGCAGTACGAAGCGCCGTATCGGCAAGACCCTTACGGGCGCCTCGGGAAGAGGTGAAGTATTCAAGGACAGACAGACCTTCGCGGAAGTTTGCCTTGACGGGGATCTCGATCGTCTTACCGGCGGTGTTGGCCATCAGGCCGCGCATACCGGTCAGCTGACGGATCTGCTTCATCGAACCACGGGCGCCGGAGTCCGCCATCATAAAGACGGGGTTGTAGCGATCCATGTTCTTCTGCAGCGCGTCGGTAACGTCGGCGGTGGTCTTTTCCCACTCACGCACGACGGCGCGGTAACGCTCATCTTCGGTCATGAAGCCCATTTTGAACTGGTCTTCAATGTCGACAACGCGCTGCTCGGTCTCGGCGATGAGGGTGTACTTCTCCGGCGGGATCGTCATATCCGCAACGGAGATGGTGATGGCCGCAAGGGTAGAGAACTTATAACCCGTGGCCTTGATGTTATCGAGTACCTCGGCTGCGATGGTGAAGTTGTGCATCTTGATCGTACGGTCGACGATCTTGCCGAGCAGCTTCTTGCCGCAGATGTCGGTGATCTCGTAGTCAAAATAGTGCTCGGTCGGCGCGCCGTTTTCATCTACGCGCCTCACAAAGCCAAGATCCTGCGGAATGTTGCGGTTGAAGATGATGCGGCCGATCGTGATGCGCACGACCTTGCTGCCCATGGTGCCGTCCGGCAGCTGCTTCGTCGCGCGGACGAGAATGGGCTGATGAATACCGATAAGGTGGTTGTTGTAGGCGAGCATTGCCTCATCCTCATCGCGGTAAACGTTGAGGTGAACGGTGGCCTTTTCCTCGTCGGTCAGCTCATCGTAGCGCTTGCCAGCGAAGGCAAAGTCGATGCCCTCAGGCCAGAATTCGTCGTTGTCCATCTGGGAAACGCCGTTTTCAAAGCGCTCGAAGGTGAGGTAGTAAGAACCGAGCACCATATCCTGCGTCGGCACCGTAACAGGGCCGCCGTCCTGCGGACGCAGGAGGTTGTTTGCAGAGAGCATGAGGATACGGGCCTCGGCCTGCGCCTCGGCAGACAGAGGAACGTGAATGGCCATCTGGTCGCCGTCGAAGTCCGCGTTGAATGCGGTACAGTTCAGCGGGTGGAGCTTGAGGGCGCGGCCCTCGACCAGCACCGGCTCAAACGCCTGAATACCGAGGCGGTGGAGCGTCGGCGCGCGGTTGAGCATGACGGGGTGATCCTTGATGACGACGTCGAGCGCGTCCCAGACCTCAGCACGACCCTTGTCGACCATCTTCTTGGCGGACTTGATGTTGTTTGCGGCGCCGTCCTCGACGAGCTTCTTCATGATGAAGGGGCGGAACAGCTCGAGCGCCATTTCCTTGGGCACGCCGCACTGGTAGATCTTGAGCTCCGGGCCGACGCAGATAACGCTACGGCCGGAATAGTCAACACGCTTACCCAGCAGGTTCTGACGGAAGCGGCCCTGCTTACCCTTGAGCATGTCAGAAAGGGACTTGAGCGCGCGGTTGTTCGCGCCGGTGACGGCACGGCCGCGGCGGCCGTTGTCGATCAGCGCGTCGACAGCCTCCTGCAGCATGCGCTTCTCGTTGCGCACGATGATGTCGGGCGCGTTGAGCTGGATAAGGCGCTTGAGGCGGTTGTTGCGGTTGATCACGCGGCGGTAGAGGTCATTCAAGTCGGAGGTCGCGAAGCGGCCGCCGTCGAGCTGGACCATCGGGCGGATCTCGGGCGGAATGACCGGCAGCACGTCGATGATCATCCACTCGGGCTTGTTACCGGAGATGCGGAAAGCATCGACGACCTCAAGGCGCTTGACGATGCGCGCCTTCTTCTGGCCGCTCGCGCTCTTGAGTTCGGTGTGCAGCTGCTCGGACAGGGCTTCGAGATCGATCTGCTGGAGGAGCTTCTTGACGGCCTCGGCGCCCATACCGGCGTCGAAATCGTCCTCATACTTCTCGCGCATATCGCGGTATTCCTTCTCCGAGAGGATCTGGTTGCGCATCAGCGGGGTCTCGCCGGGATCGGTGACGATATAGGCGGCGAAATACAGCACCTTTTCAAGGATGCGGGGGCTGATGTCGAGCAGCAGGCCCATGCGGGAGGGAATGCCCTTGAAATACCAGATATGGGAAACGGGCGTGGCGAGCTCGATGTGACCCATGCGCTCGCGGCGAACCTTGGCGCGCGTGACTTCCACGCCGCA
>DPGF01000125.1:0-2270 GCA_003522105.1 Oscillibacter sp. | reverse complement strand
CTTATACTTGCCGCAGTGGCACTCCCAGTCCTTGGTGGGGCCAAAGATGCGCTCGCAGAACAGGCCGTCGCGCTCGGGCTTGAGGGTGCGGTAGTTGATGGTCTCAGGCTTTTTGACTTCGCCGTAAGACCATTCACGGATCATCTCCGGAGAAGCGATGCCGATTTTGATCGCGTCAAACGTTGCGTAACTCATTCTATATGCTCCTCCTTCTCTCAGTCTTCCTGATCGTCGCCGGCAAAGTCGGCGTTGACTTCATCTTCAGCGACATATTCAAAGCCTGCGTCCTCGAGCTCGGCTTCATCAGCGAAGGGATTGTTGCGGTGGCGGTCATCTTCAGCGTCCATGCGGGCGAGGTTGAAGGTATCCATCGCGTCCTCGTCTTCCTTGAGTTCGATCTGGTTGCCGTCGCGGTCAAGCACCTGAACATCGAGGCAGAGCGCCTGGAGTTCCTTGACAAGAACCTTGAACGACTCGGGCACACCCGGCTGCTGGATATTGTGGCCCTTGACGATGGACTCGTAGGTACGCACACGACCGGTCACGTCGTCGGACTTGACCGTCAGGATCTCCTGCAGGGTATAAGCCGCGCCGTAAGCCTCGAGCGCCCAAACTTCCATTTCGCCGAAGCGCTGGCCGCCGAACTGTGCCTTACCGCCGAGCGGCTGCTGGGTAACAAGGGAGTAGGGCCCGGTGGAACGGGCGTGGATCTTATCGTCGACCAGATGGTGCAGCTTGAGGAAGTAAACGTAACCGACGGTGACCTTGTTGTCGAAACGCTCACCGGTACGGCCGTCGTACAGCCAGCTCTTGCCCTCGGGATCGAGGCCGGCCTTGATCAGCTCCTGCTGGATCTCGTCGTAGCTCGCACCGTCGAAAATCGGCGTTGCGACCTTATAGCCGAGGGTCTTGGCGGCATAGCCCAGATGAACTTCGAGCACCTGACCGATGTTCATACGGGACGGAACGCCCAGGGGGTTCAGCACGATGTCGAGCGGCGTACCGTCGGGCAGGAAGGGCATATCCTCCTGCGGAAGAATGCGGGAAACAACGCCCTTGTTACCGTGACGACCGGCCATCTTATCGCCTGGCTGGATCTTGCGGCGCTGCGCGATGTAAACGCGCACGACCATGTTGACGCCGGGGCCGAGCTCGTCGCCCGCCTCACGGGAGAAGACCTTGGCATCGACAACGATGCCGCTCTCGCCGTGGGGCACCTTAAGGGAGGTGTCGCGCACTTCGCGCGCCTTTTCACCGAAGATGGCGCGCAGCAGGCGCTCTTCTGCGGTGAGGTCGGTCTCGCCCTTGGGCGTGACCTTACCGACGAGGATATCGCCGGCGTGAACCTCAGCGCCGATGCGGATGATGCCGCGCTCGTCGAGATCCTTGAGCGCGTCCTCGCCGACGTTGGGGATATCGCGGGTGATCTCTTCGGGGCCGAGCTTGGTGTCGCGTGCGTCAAGCTCGTACTCCTCGAGGTGAATAGAGGTGTAGTAGTCCTCGCGGACAAGGCGCTCGTTCAGGAGAACGGCGTCCTCGTAGTTGTAGCCTTCCCAGGTCATGAAGCCGACGAGGATATTGCGGCCGAGGGCGATCTCGCCCTGGTCGGTCGCCGGACCGTCAGCAAGAACGGTGGGATCTTCCCACACGCCCCGCTCGTTCAGGCGGCGGCCGTGCACGCGCTCGCCGACGTCGACGATCGGGTGCTGGTTGATGCAGGTGCCGTGGTTGGAGCGCAGGAACTTCGTGAGCTTGTATTCCTTCGTCTCGCCGTTGTCGTAGGCAACGGTGATGGCGCGTGCGTCCATCTTGGTGACGATACCGTCACCCTCGGCGAGGATGACGACCTCGGAGTCCATGCAGATCTTGTGCTCCATACCGGTGCCGACGATGGGCGCCTCGGGGCGGAGCAGAGGAACGGCCTGACGCTGCATGTTCGCGCCCATCAGTGCACGGTTTGCGTCGTCGTTCGGCAGGAACGGGATCATTGCCGTTGCGATGGAGACCATCATACGCGGAGAAATATCGATATAGTCGACGCGCTCGCGGTCGACCTCGACGATCTCGTCGCGGTGGCGGCAGGTGATACGCTGGTTGACGAGGCAGCCGTTTTCATCAACAGGCTCGGCAGCCTGGCCGACGATGTACTGATCCTCAACGTCTGCGGTCATATACTCGATCTCGTCGGTCACGCGGCAGGTCTCGTGATCGACCTTGCGGAAGGGAGCTTCGATAAAGCCGTACTCGTTGATGCGGGCGTAGGTCGCGAG
>DPGF01000094.1:15564-52539 GCA_003522105.1 Oscillibacter sp. | reverse complement strand
ATCGTGTCGATGCACTCGTGCAGGTACTGCTCCAAAAGGCGCATGATGCCGTCGACCTCGTCCTTCGGTCGCTTCCAGTTCTCGGTGGAAAAGGCATAGACCGTCAGGTAATCAATGCCGAGATGCTTGCAGTAAGTGCCGAGCTTTCGAAACGTTTCGGCGCCTGCCTTGTGCCCTGCCGAGCGCGGAAGGCCTCGCTTTTGTGCCCAGCGGCCATTGCCGTCCATAATGACGGCAACATGACAAGGCAGGTTGTTCAAATCAACCTGCCCTGCCTTGTTCTCTCGGGAAAAGAGACCCATATCAGACCGCCATGAGCTCCTTCTCTTTCTTTTCGAGAAGGGCGTCGATCTCTTTGCTCATATCGTCAGTCAGCTTCTGAAGATCCTTTTCGGCGACCTTCAGATCGTCCTCGGTGATCTCGCTGGCCTTCTGCTTTTTCTTGAACGCTTCCATCGCATCGCGGCGAATATTGCGGATAGCGACCTTGCCGTTCTCGGAATACTTATGGATCTGCTTGACGAGCTCCTTACGGCGCTCCTCCGTGAGCTGCGGGAAGTTCAGGCGAATGGACTTGCCGTCGTTCTGCGGGTTGATGCCAAGGTCAGACTCCTGAATGGCGCGCTCGATTGGCTTGAGCGCCGTGCCGTCCCACGGGGTGATGACGAGCTGACGCGGATCAGGAGAGGCGATGGCCGCGATCTGCTGAATGGGCGTGGGAGAGCCGTAGTAGTCAACGCTGATGCGGTCGAGCACGGCAGCGTTGGCGCGGCCTGCGCGCACGGAAGCGAAGTCTGCCGAAACAGACTCGATGCTCTTTCTCATTTTGTCGGAATAGACCTTATAATCTTCTTTATTCATGGGGAAACCTCCTCAAAAATTGTTGTAATCAAACCGCTTTTGCGGGATCTTCTCAGTTTTCGCCGACGATGGTACCGATCTTCTCGCCCTGCACCGCGCGAAGGATGTTCTCGGGATCCTTGAGAGCAAAGACAAGCACGGGAATGTGGTTGTCCATCGAGAGGGACGTGGCCGTGGAATCCATAACGGCAAGGTGCTGCGCCAGAACCTCTTCATAGGTGATGGCATCATACTTGACGGCATTGGCATCTTTGGCGGGGTCGGCGTTGTAAACGCCGTCGATGTTTTTGGCAAGCAGGATCACATCGGCATTGATCTCCGCCGCGCGAAGAACTGCCGCCGTGTCGGTCGAGAAAAACGGCGAACCGATGCCGCAGCCGAAGAGCACCACGCGGCCCTTCTCGAGGTGCCGGATCGCGCGGGCGCGGATATAGGGCTCGGCAACTTCTTTGATCTCAAGTGCCGTCTGCACGCGCACATCAACGCCCTTCTGCTGCAAAACGTCCGCAACCGCCATGCAGTTCATCGCGGTGGCCAGCATACCCATGTGGTCGGCACGGGTGCGCTCAATGTAACCTTCGCCATTCTTCACGCCGCGCCAGAAGTTGCCGCCGCCGATGACGATGCCCATTTCAACGCCCATCTCGCTGCACTGCTTGATTACGTCGCACACCTTGGAAACAACATCAAAGTCGAAACCAAAATGCTTGTCGCCTGCCAGCGCCTCGCCGCTGATCTTGAGCAGCACGCGCTTATACTTCAATTGAGCCATGCTCGTAATCTCCCCTTTCAGGAATTTACTATATGATTTCACGAATCCTATTTTAGCGTATTTTTGTGCGCTTGCATAGGGGGAAACACAAACTTTTTACAAATTCGTTTCTTTCTTTTTTGTCATGCTTCTGTCCCCCCTCAGCGCAGAAAAAAGCAGCCGTGCTGGCACGGCTGCTTTTTATGCCTTTGCTTACTTGATGCCCTTGATGCGGATGAGCTCCTTGAGCAGCTCAACGGTACCGTCAATGCCGAGCAGGCTCGAATCAATGCAGAGGTCGTAGCTCTTCGCGTCGCCCCAATCCTTGGCGGAATAATAGTTGTAGTAAGACGCGCGGGACTTATCCGTCTTTTTGATGCGGTCCTTTGCCTCGTTTTCGGTGATGCCGTTTCTGGCGGCAACGCGCTTGATGCGGTTCTCGATCGGGGCGGTGACGAAAACATTGATGACGTCGTCGCGATCCTTCAGCGCGTAGTCCGCGCAGCGGCCGATGAGCACGCAGGGGCCTTTGTCCGCAAGCTTTTTGATCGTATCGTAGGTCGCAAGGTACACCTGCTGCTCAATGGAACCCTTGGGCGTCACGTGGTTCATCGAGAAGGAGTAGGGATCCATTGCGATGGAATAGAGAAAGCTCTTCGGGCGTTCATCAAAGGAACGGAACAGCTCTTCGCAAAGCCCACTCTCCTCCGCCGCTTCCTTGAGCAGCATATCGTCGTAATAGGCAATGCCGAGCTGCTTGGCAAGCATGGTGCCGATCTCGCGCCCGCCGCTGCCGTATTGTCTGCCAACCGTAATGACCATAGTGATTCCTCCTTTTTCAGCGCCTTGAAACAGATAAAACAAAAGTGGTGCTGACTGTATTATAGCACCACTTTTGCCTGAGGGCAATATTTTTTCCTGTTCGGAATTTGTAAAAGCAGGAATTCAAGCGTCGAATTCCTTGCCAAGACGGCGATACATCGTCTTTTTCACGGCGCGGAAAATATTTTCATAGCCCGTGCAGCGGCAGAGATGACCGGAGAGGAGCTTGCGCAATTCATCGTCCGAATAGAGCTTCCCGCTCTCCAGAATTTCGACTGCGGTCATAATGAAGCCCGGCGTGCAGAAGCCGCACTGCACAGCCGCTTCCTCCAGAAAGGCCTGCTGAATGTCGCTCAGTTCGCCGTCCTCGCCCATCAAACTCTCAAGTGTGCGGATGTGCTTGCCGTCTGCCCAGACGGCAAGATAGATACAGGAGTTGAACGCCTCGCCGTCGATGATGACGTTGCACGCGCCGCACTCGCCGACCTCGCAGCCCTTTTTCACGGAGGTCATGTGGTAGTCGTTGCGCAGCATATCGGTGAGCGATGCGCGCACGTCGACCATTTTTTCAACGTCCTTGCCGTTCAGATTAAATCTAACCAGTTTGTACTGACTCATTTGATCGCACCTCCCGCCCGTTTGATGGATTCGATCAGGCAGCGCTTGGCCATTTCCACGGCGATATGCTCACGGAAGGCCTTGGAGGCGCGCCAGCTGTCGCGCGCGTGGATATCCTTCAGCACGGCGAGGGAAAAGGCCTCCGCCGTCTCAAGTGTTAAGGGTTTATCCTTGGCAGCTTCCTCCGCGCTTGGGCAGCGCATCGGCACGGGGCCGGCGACGCCGTAGGCGATGCGGGCACGTTCGATGGTCTTCTTATCGGAAGAAAGACGCACGTTCACGCTGCACCCGAGCGTTGCAATGTCCATCGCGTTGCGCATGGCGTACTTGATGTAGTGGCCAGAGCAGTTTTCATAGCTTGCCTTCGGAATAATGATGGCTGTCTGGATCTCGCCATCCTCTGCGCGGATATCGACCTGACCTGCCCGGATGTAAAAATCCTTGATGGGCAAACGGCGGATACCGCTTCTTCCCGTCAGCTCGACGATGGCCTCCCATGCGTGCAGCGTGGAAGCGGAATCCGCGCTCGTCACGCCGTTGCAGGTGTTGCCGCCGATGGTGCCGATATTTCGGATCTGCGGGCCGCCGACCTGATCGACCGCCTCGCCGAGGACACCGATGTACTTTTGAATGATGGGGTCGCGCGTGATGTGAGAAAAGCTCGTGAGCGAGCCGATGCGAATGTTCTCATCACTGTCGATCGTTACGCCGCGCAGCTCGTCAAGGCCGTAGATGGAAATCAGCTCTTTTCCGGCGCGCTTGCCCTCGCGCATCTGCACAAGCACGTCGCTGCCGCCGGCGATGATCTGCGCCTCGGGATGCTCCAAGCGAAGGGCGATGGCGTTTTCAACGCTTTCCGCCTCGTAGAGCGCTTTCATATCATACATGGCTCACTTCTCCTCCTTCCAGCTGTCGCGGATCAGCCCCGCACGGCTGAACTCAGCGTACAGAACGTGGGGCGTGATGGGAATGGTGTCGATGGCAACGCCGGTGGCGTTGTAGATGGCGTTGCGGATAGCGGGCGCGCCCGAGCAGGCGGGCGGTTCACCGAGTGCCTTCGTGCCGAACGGCGAGGTCGGCTCCGGATTTTCGACAAACTGCGCCTCAAGGTGCGGATGATCCATCACGGTCGAGAGCTTGTAGTCGAGCAGATTGTTGTTGAGGGGCTTTCCCGTCTTTTCGTCGAAGAGGAGCTGCTCGCTCAGGCCGAAGCCGATCGCCATGGACATGCCGCCGTGTACCTGCGCTTCCGCAAGGGCGGGATTGATGAGGTTTCCGCAGTCGTGGACATTGATGATGTCCTTGAGCGTGACCTTGCACATCGGGATATCGACCTCGACCTCGGCAAAGGTGCAGCCGAAGGAGTAGGCATTGTTGCGAATGGTAAAGGTCGACTCGGCGGTGATGTGCTCGGAATCCGCGGCGTTGTACTGTGCGGTCATCGCAAGTTCCTTGAGCGACATGAGCACCGCGCCGTCGCCGCTGCGGACAATGTTTCCGTCGATAATATCCATGTTGGAAATTGCCTGACGGGTGAGTTTTGCCGCGTAAGCTAAGATCTTCTCGCGCAGGAGCGCCGCCGTCTGGCGGATGGAAAATCCCGCAACATAGGTCTGGCGGCTTGCATAAGCGCCAAGACCCGTGGGCGTAATGTCGGTATCCTGGCAGGAGACAATGTGTACGTCGCGGTAGCTTGCAAGGCCGATGGCCTCGGCCGTCATCTGCGCGTAGGCCGTGTCCGCGCCCTGCCCGATCTCCGTCTCGCCGCACTGCATCGTCACCGTGCCGTCGAGGTTCAAAAGCATGCGGTTGGAGGAGGTCTCCAGCGAGATGGGATAGACCGCCGTATTGTACCAGAACGCTGCAACGCCGATGCCGCGGCGGATGGGGCCGGTATCCCTTGCAAATTCCTTCACCTTGCGGTCGTAATCGATGTAGGCCTTGCCCTTTTCAAGGCAGTCGCGGAAGGAATCGTAGTAGTTCGTATTGCCCGAGAAGCCGTCGTGGAAGCCCTTGGGCATGATGTACTTCATGCGGTATTCGAGCGGCTCGATGCCGACGGCCTTCGCGCACTCGTCGATGTTCGCATCGTCCGCGAATGAGGCCTGCGGCATACCGTAACCGCGCATCGCGCCTGCGGCGGGACGGTTGGTGTAAACGGTGTAGGCGTCGCCCTCAAAATTCTCGCAGGGGTAGATCTGCGGGAACGAGCCCATTGCCTTTGCGACGATCGAGTGGCCGTGCGAGGCGTAAGCGCCCTGATTGGAGAAGCACTCGACCTTGCGCGCGGCGATGGAGCCGTCCTTTCTGAGCCATGTGATGATATGGAAGCGGATGGCGTGGCGCACGCGGTTAGAGACGAAGGTCTCCTCGCGCGAGCAGTCGATGCGCACGCAGCGCCCTGCGACCTGCGTGGAGCACCACGCGCACAGTGGCTCGTAGAGCGCGTCCTGCTTGTTGCCAAAGCCGCCGCCGATGTAAGGCTTGATGATGCGCACGTCTGCCCACGGACGCCCAAGCGCCTGACCGACGATGCGGCGGATGATGTGCGGAATTTGCGTGGAGGAAACGACGACGATGCGCCCGTTTTCCTCGTAGGCATAGCAGCCGTGGTTTTCAATGTGGCTGTGCTGCACGGTGGGGGTATCGTACCAGCCCTCGACCTTGATGAGTCCGGGCTCCTGAATGGCCTCCTGATAATTTCCCTTGCGGATATCCGTGTGCTTTAGGATATTTCCCGGGAAATTCTCGTGAATGAGGGGCGCGTTCTCTTCCATCGCCTTCTGCACGTCGAGCACGAAGGGGAGTTCCTCATATTCGACCTTGAGCGCGCGCACGCCCTGCATAGCCGAGACCTCGTCCTCCGCGATGACGGCCGCAACGTCATCGCCGTAGTAGCGCACGTGGCGGTTTAAGAGGTTGCGGTCGGCCACGTCCTGATGCCCCGGGTCCATCGACCAGGGGTGTCCCGCCGTCGGGAAGCAATGCTCTGGCACATCGAAGCAGGTCAGCACCTTCACAACGCCGGGAATGGCCTCCGCCGCCGATTTGTCGATCGACTTGACGAAGCCGTGTGCAATGGTGGAATGCTTGATGCGCACATAGAGCGCACCGTTCGGCATCTGGTCCTCATAGTATTTGGTGCGTCCGGTGACCTTGTCGAACGCATCGACGCGGATCTCACTTTTTCCTACTTTGCTCATCTTGCTTACCTCCTATGAAAGAGCGCCGCCCTGCGCGGCGGACGCACAGCCTGCTTTTTCCAAGATTTTAGCACGGCTTGCACAGTTTGTACAGCCATCAAGTCGCACATTTTAGAGAAAGTGCCATGTTTTTCTGCTTGCTCTGCTCGTTTTCCTTTGCTATAGTGGAGAAAACGAACGCTCAGGAAGGGATGATCACGGTGCGGGAGGAACTGAGAGTCGGCTGCCTGCTCATGGCGGCCGGAAATGCCGAACGCTTCGGCGAAAATAAACTGCTCTGCGCGGCATGGGACGGGAGATCGCTCATCGAACACGCGCTGGATGCCATTCCGCGCGAATGCTTTGCGCGCGTGCTCGTCGTCACGCAGTATCCGGAGATCACGGCGCTTGCAAAAGAGCGCGGCTTTGAAACGCTTCAAAACGGGCACCCCGAGCGCGGCCAGAGCGAAACGATCCGTCTCGGCGCGCGTGCACTTTCTGATTGCGACGCCATCTGCTTCATGGTGGCTGACCAGCCGCTGCTGCGGCGCGAGACGCTCGCGCGCGAGGTCGATTTCTTTTCATCGCACCGCGAGTGCATCGTTGCTCTCGGACACAACGGCGCACGGGGCAATCCCTGCCTCTTCCCCGCCCGCTTCTTCCCGGAACTTCTCGCGCTTGAAGGTGACGTCGGCGGCAGCGCGGTCATCAAAAATCACTTAGATGCGCTGCTGCTCTTTGAATCGCCGGAAGCCGAGCTGCGCGATGTGGACACAAAGGCGGCGCTTGCCGCGATCAGAGAACGGTGATCTCGCCGCGAAGATCCTGTTCCATCGCCCGCTTGATCTCCTCCTTGCCGAGATTGAGGGAGAAAAGATAGTAGAGCTTGGCGACGGCAGCCTCGGTCGTCATATCAAGTCCGCTGACTGCACCGGCCTTTTTCAGCGCGCTGGAAGTCTCATACGCACCGAGCGACACCGCGCCCTGCGGACACTGGGAGCAGACCGTGAGCACCGTGCCGTTCTGGAAGGCCTTGCGGATGATGGGCAGCAGCGCGTCCCCGTCGCCGGGGATATTGCCCGCGCCGAAGGTCTCGATGACGATGCCGCGCAGCTTCTCGGTCATGATGGACTCAAAGAGAGAAAACTGAATTCCCGGAAAGACCTTGATGACCCCGATGGGAACCGGGTCAAGTGTCTGGAGCTTCAATCCGCCTTTCTGCCCCGGCAGAAGGGCGGATTCGTTGTATCGAATGCTGATCCCCGCCTCGGCAAGGATCGGGTAATTGGGCGAAACGAAGGCGATGAGCCCGTCGGCGGAGTACTTCGTCGCGCGGTTGCCGCGCAGCAGCTTTCCGCCAAAGTAAAGGCACACCTCGCGCACGACGCCCTCCCCCGCAATGAGCAGGGCGGTAATGAGATTGTCACGTCCGTCGCTGCGGATCTCGCACAGCGGGATCTGCGAGCCGGTGAGCACGACGGGCTTGTCAAGCCCGCTGAGCATAAACGACAGTGCCGAGGCAGTGTAGGCCATCGTATCCGTACCGTGCAGAACAACAAAACCGTCGTAACTGTCGTACTGCTGCGCGATCAGCTCTGCGATGCGGTTCCACTCGTGCACGGTCATATTGGAGGAGTCCAGCAGAGGCGAGAGTTCCATAAAGTCCCACGCGGGCATTTCGGACGAATGAAGGTCGGAAATTGCGTCAAGCGCGGCGCGGAAGTAACCGGAGCGCGGCGCATAGCCGTTGTCGGTGCGCGTCATGCCGATCGTGCCGCCGGTATAAATGATGAGAACGTGTTTCATTGCGTCTCCTGATGGTTTATTTTTTGTAGGGCGTGTGGTCGAGCGGCAGGCTGCGCCGGCGCTCGCCGTCATAGCGGAAGTAAGCGTCCGCAATCGCAGGCGCCGTGGGGATGGACGTGATCTCGCCGATGCCGATGGCGCCGTTTGCAAGGTTAAGTCCGGGCTTGTCGATGACAAGCGCCTTGATTTCGGGGATCTGATTGGCGCGGAAAAGGCCGAGCATACCGTACTTCGCCGTGGGCTTGCCATGGTCGAGCGGGAACTTCTCCGTGAGGGCATAGCCCATGCTCATCACAACGCCGCCCTCGATCTGTCCTTCACAGGAGAGCGGATTGATGGCCTTGCCGACGTCGTGCGCGGCGACCATCTTTTTGATGAGGCCCGTTTCCTTGTCGACAATGCACATCTGCGTCGCATAGCCGTAGGCAACGTGGCTCACGGGGTTTGGCACATCGGCGCCGAGCGGGTTTGTCTTGGCGTAATACTCGCCGTAAAACTCCTGTCCGGCAAGATCGCTGAGCGAACGGTTCTCCATCGCGTCGCGCAGCAGCAGGCAGGCGCGGCGGCAGGCCTCGCCCGTGATGAGTGTCTGGCGCGAGCCGGAGGTATCGCCGCTGTCGGGCGTAATGAACGTGCTGTTGCCGTCATAGACCACATCCTCGCGCCTGAGTCCGGCGTTCGTCACCACTATCTGCACAAGCACCGTACCGAGCCCCTGCCCGATGCATGACGCGCCGGTACGGATATGCACCTTACCTTCCTCATCAATAACGAGCTTGCAGCGCCCGTAGTCGGGAAGTCCCACGCCGACGCCCGCATTCTTCATCGCACAGGCAAGGCCGACCGGTTCGCCGTTTTTGACCGCTTCGTCATAGTAGGGCTTGATGGCCTCGAGCGTTTCGACAAGGCCGGTCTCCGGCCCGACGATCTGGCCGTTGGGCAGCACCTCGCCGGGGCGAATGGCGTTGCGGTAGCGGATCTCCCACGGGGAGATGCCGACAAGATCCGCCATCTCGTTCAAAAGCGTTTCGGTCGCAAAGCAGGTCTGCGTTACGCCGAAGCCGCGGAATGCGCCCGCAGGCGGGTTGTTCGTGTAGTAGGCGTGACCTTCGATCTCAAAGTTTTCATAATGGTAGGGACCCGCCGCGTGTGTACAGGCGCGCTCAAGCACAGGGCCGCCGAGAGAGGCAAAGCCGCCGGTATCGGACACAACGCTCGCCTTCACGCCCTGAATGATGCCGTTTTCGTCGCAGCCCATCGTAAAGTCCATCCACATCGGGTGGCGCTTGGGGTGGACGAGAATGGATTCCTGACGCGAAAGCTTCACCTTCACCGGCACGCGCGCGATGTACGCGATGAGCGCCGCGTGGTGCTGCACGGACATGTCCTCTTTTCCGCCGAAGCCGCCGCCGACAAGCATATTTTCAACCTGGCAGTGCGCAAAATCGACGCCGAGCATCGCCGAGCACTCGTGCTGCGTGGTGTGCGCGCTCTGGTCGGTGGTCAAGAGCTTCACGCCGCCGTTGTCAAGCGGAAGCGCGACGCAGCACTCGGGTTCCAAAAAGGCGTGCTCCGTCCACGGGGTCTGAAACTTTTCGTGTAAAACATACTTGGAATTTTTAATGGCCTCGTCGGCGTTGCCGCGCGAGACATGGCGGTGCGCCTGCACGTTGCCGCGGTTGCCCATGATGACCTCCGGCGCGCCGGGGATCTTCGCTTCCTCGGGGCTGTGTACCGCAGGAAGCTCTTCATAGACAACACGCACGAGTTTTTTCGCCCGTTCGAGTGTTTCCTGATCGCGCGCGCAGACGAGCGCCACCGCGTCGCCGAGATACTGCGTGATCTCTCCCTCGCCGACGAGCGTAGGCTGATCCTTCTGAATGTGGCCGACGTTCTGCTGACCGGGAATATCCTTCGCCGTCAGCACGCACACAACGCCCGGAAGCTCCTCCGCCTCCTTCGTGCGGATATAGAGCACGCGGGCGCGCGGATATTCGCTGCGCACCGCGCCGCCGTAACACATGCCGTCAACATAAACGTCGTCGGGATATTTCCCGTAGCCCTGCACCTTTTCGGCAACATCAATGCGATGCACGCGCGAGCCGATCTGAAAATCCTCATCCTTTTGGGGGATCTTTCCCTCGCGCAGGATCTTTGCCGCGAGCAGGATACCGTCGATAATCTTGACATAGCCCGTGCAGCGGCAGATGTTGTTGCGAATGGCGAAGGCCGTCTCCTCGCGCGTGGGATCGGGGTTCTGGTCAAGAAGCGCCTTGGCCGAGATCACCATACCGGGAATACAAAAGCCGCACTGCACCGCGCCCGCCTCGCCGAAAGCATAAGTGAAGGCTTCCTTTTCAAAGTCAGAAAGTCCCTCGACCGTGACGATGTGCTTCCCCTCCAGCTTGTCGGTCTGTGGGATACAGGCCTTGGTCGGCTTGCCGTCGATGAGGACATGGCAGGTGCCGCACGCGCCCTCGCTGCAGCCGTCTTTTACGCTCGTCAAGTGCAGCTCATCGCGCAGAAAGCGAATGAGTTTTTGATTTTTCTCCACCGTGACCGGTGTACCGTTGACAACAAATGCAGCCATTTCAGATCTCCTGTCCGCAAGAAAATTGCAAATATCACAATTATTTTGGTTGCCTAACTAATTTTATTGTATCACAAGCACAACAAAGACGCAACACCAATTCTAAATTCCGCTATTCTAATTTTGAAATTACGCTTTTTCCGCACAAAGCTTGACAAATTCCGGCCGATGCGCTAAGATTGCGCCGTACCTGCAAGGGGTGCTGGCGCAAGCCGGCTGTGATGCGGCGTATCGCCGTCGCTGTCCCTCAGACCTGATCCGGGTAATGCCGGCGTAGGAATGCAAAGCATCTTGCCTAACTTTGCACCGTGACGTCGACGCCACGGTGCTTTTTTCATGCCGCGGCGCGGACAGGGGCACATTTCACTTCAATAGGAGGAATCTCACATGAGCAACACGTCCACCCACTCCAGCACCCGCCGCCTGGCTGAAGGCGGCATCTGCATCGCCCTCGCGCTCGTTCTGAGCTACATCAAGATCCCCATCGGCCTTTCGTTCGGCGGCTTCGGCGGCTCGATCAACCTCGTGATGATCCCGCTGATCCTCTTCGCTGTGCGTTGGGGCGCACCCTGGGGTCTGCTCGCCGGTCTTGCCTTCGGTACGCTCAAGTATTTCTTTGCCGAGGGCTTCGCTGTGAGCTGGGTCTCCATCATCTTCGACTATTCCCTTGCTTACGCCGCTGTTGGCTTCGCGGGTCTTCTGCGCGCCAAGAACAACAACTATTCCAAGCTTCCCATCGCGGCGCTCGTTGGCTGCTTCGGCCGCTTTATCATTCACTTCATCTCCGGCGTGACGGTCTACGCACAGTATATGCCCGAGGAATTCATGGGCATGACCATGACCTCCCCCGTCACCTATTCCATTCTGTATAACGGCACCTATATGCTGCCCAACACCATTCTCGCTGTCATCATCTGCGCACTGCTGATGAAGCAGGCTGCAAAGCTGCCGAGTGCAGAGTAAAGAACGCTCCTGCCTCAAAATACGCAAAAAGGGTGCTCTCTTATCAAAGAGAGCACCCTTTTTTACTTTTTTCGTTCCAGTAATTTCTGATACTGCTCAGAGATCTTTCTGCGGATGTTCTCGATCTCGCGGCCGCTCTCCTCCTGCGTGTCGAGAACAAAGCTCTTTGTGCTCAGGCGGAAAAAGAGCATCAGCGCCTCCGTGACCATGCGCCGGGTCTCGCGGTCGAGATTTTTGTAGGTCTTGAGCATCGCCGCAGCACTTTTGAGCTTTTCCTCGTTGAGGTCACTGAGCGTCTTTGCACCCGAGGCGGTGAATACACTGTAAAGCGCGTCGGCCAGCGCCTCGCGCTGCTGGGTGTTGAGCGAATCCGCCCAGGCAGAGAGCGCTTCATCGACGAGTTTCCCCTCGCGGGAGACATCATCGAGATGCACAAACTGCGTCCCCAGCACCTGCCAGGAAAAGCCGTCGTGCTGATAGAGCCCGTCGTAGGTCGAATGCACGACCTGATAGTGTTTTTCATGCTCCATGAGCATGCCGACGACCGACGTCTGCGGCAGTACCGTGTGGATACGGCTTGCAATGCGCTTGTGTCCCGCCGTCTCGCTGATGTCCCAGGCAAAGCCAGGACCGTCGTTGTTGTGGACGGCAACAATGCGCTCCTGGATCGCGCCGTCGCTCTTGGCCGCGCTGTAAACGGCAAGGTTGCCGCCCTTGGAGTGTCCTCCGATGCGGATCGTCTTGTCCGGGTACTGGCGCGCCATACGCGCAACATACGCAACGGACTGCTTCTGCGAGGGGATCTCCTCCAAAAAGCCCATATTGAGATCTTCCTTCCACCCAACGATCGTATCATCTGTGCCGCGGAATGAAATATAGATGCTGCCGTTGCCAAGGTCGATCGTCAGCGCTGCAAACTGCTGCTCGACAGCGTCGTCCAAAAGCGCTGTGTAGCCGTTCAGCGTCATGTTGCGAAAGCGCGGGCTCGCCATCAGCTTTCGCAGCATTTGCGAGATCCCGTCCGGCACCAGAACGCCCATGTCGACATCGCGTCCGCCATGGCGGGCAAAGAACGCCTCCGCCGCCTCGCACAGCGGAAGACCGCGCCCGATCTCGGGCGGCGGCACAATGCCGTCAAAATCGACGAAGCTCAGCTCTGCCAGAATCAGCGCGTCCACCTCGTTGAAGGGAGAGACCGCGAGCGTCAGATCGCCGCGCCAGTCCAGATAATCCATCAGATTCGCCATGCTTTACCTCCGTGGTCAGTGTTTCTTATTTTTTATGGTATGGCGCGCAAAGCCGCTGCGCCACAGCCGCTGCGCGCGCCTTTCGAGCGCTTCGCGCGTATTTTCGAGTTTTTCTGCCGCGACCTCGTCGAGCAGCCGCGCAAGCACCGCGCCGATCTCGCGCCCGCGATAGCCGAGGGCGGCAAGCGCCTCTCCGCCGAGTGCAAGCTCGCGCACCGAGCAGCAGGCGTTTTCAGCAACGAGCGCATCAAAGACCGCCTGCGCTTCCTGCCACGGCTGCCGCGCGAGGCTTGGCCCGTCCGGCGTCTTGGCGGCGTTGTCGGCGTACTTGGTCAAAAGGAGATCCGCCGTCACTTCCCTGCCGCGTTTCGCCATCTCGCGGTGGATCGCCGTGCGCTCGGGCGGGAAGAGATCGTCAAAGCACGCAAGCCTTGCGCGCACGCCGTCGCGCAGCGTCTTTTCAAAGTGCAGCCGCGCCATGATCTCCTCCGCCAGCTGCGCCGAGCGCGCCGTGTGACCGTAGAAATGGCCGATGAGCTGCGCATCGAGCGTCATGCACTGCGGCTTTCCAAGGTCGTGAAAGAGCATCGTCCAACGCAGTTCCCGCGTCGGCGGCACGGCAGCGACAGCGCGCGCCGTATGCTCCCAGACATCAAAGCAGTGATGCGGATTGCGCTGGTCAAAGCCCACGCAGGGCAAGATCTCGGGAATCGGCACCCCAAGAATATCAGGAAATGCAAGCAGCGCTGCCCCCACGTTCTCACCAAGCAGGAGCTTGTTCATCTCCGCATACACGCGCTCATGCGCAACATTGGAGAGCAGGGCGCTCTTTTCGTGAGCGGCGCGGGCAGATTTTTCCTCCGCAGAAAAGCCAAGCACCGAGCAAAAGCGCACAAGGCGCAGAATGCGCAGCGCGTCCTCTTCAAAGCGCCGCGCCGCTTCGCCGACACAGCGGAGGACACCCGCTTTCAGATCCTCCTGCCCGCCGAAAGGATCAATGAGCGCGCCGGTGGGCGCAAGCGCGATGGCGTTGACCGTAAAATCGCGCCTGGCAAGGTCTTCTTCAATGCTCGTGCCGAAGGTCACGGAATCTGGGTGGCGGTTGTCCCGGTATGCCCCGTCGCGCCGCATGGTCGTCAGCTCAATGGGCAGTCCCCCGCTCACGACCGTCACCGTGCCGTGCGGTAAACCCGTCGGGTGCGCGCTTTCACCAAAAATGCGCAGCACCTCTTGCGGCGGGGCGTCGGAGGTCATGTCGTAATCGCTCGGCTCCTTGCCGCGCAGCATTTCGCGCACGCAGCCGCCGACAAGGTAGGGCGAATACCCCGCGTTTTGCAGCGCAGCGATGACAGTTTTGACTTCTTTCGGCAAAATGGGCATAAATCCCTCACAAAAAATCATTTTTTTAGCATTGCACTCCGTTCGCTGCTATATTATAATAGATAATCCGTAAAAAGTAAATCTCCTGTGCATCGCACAAGGAAAGGATTTGATACCATGACCAACCAAAAGGATATTTTCTCCTATCTCGTCCCCGGAAAGTGCGCGCATCTTGCAGGCATCGGCGGCGTTTCGATGAGCCCGCTTGCAGAAGTGCTGCACGGCATGGGGCTTAAGGTTCAGGGCAGCGACATGAACGCTGGCCCCGCCGTCGAGCATCTGCGCTCGCTTGGCATTCCCGTTGCCATCGGCCACGCGGCAGACAACCTCGGCGAGTGCGACTTTGTTATCCGCACCGCCGCCATTCACGACGATAACCCCGAGATCTCCGGCGCGGTGACGCGCGGCATCCCCGTTTTCGAGCGCGCGCAGGCCTGGGGCGCGATCATGAAGGGCTATAAGAACGCCCTCTGCATCTCCGGCACACACGGCAAAACGACCACCACCAGCATGGCCACGCACATCTTCATGGCTGCACAGAAGGACCCGACCGTGATGATCGGCGGCACCTTGCAGCTGCTGCACTCGGGCTATCGCGTCGGCAAGGGCGACACGATCATCGCCGAGAGCTGCGAATACTGCAACTCGTTTCTGAGCTTCTTCCCCACCGTGGCTGTCATTTTGAACGTGGAGGCCGATCACCTCGACTTTTTCAAGGATCTTGCCGACGTGGAGCATTCCTTCCGCCGCTTTGCAGAGCTCGTCCCCATCGGCGGGCACGTGGTCGCCAATATGGACGATCAGGGCGCGCGCGATGCGCTCAAGGGCATCTCCCAACCCGTTTTCTGGTTCAGCTACGACGATCCCGCCGCGCAGTGCCGCGCGGAGAACGTCGTCTGGACGGATGGGCTGCCGAGTTTTGACATCTATATCCGCGGCAGCTATTATGCCCACGTCTCTCTGCGCGTGGGCGGCCGGCACAACGTGATGAACGCGCTGGCCGCGGCGAGCAGCGCCTACCTTCTCGGCATCAGCGGCGAGGCCGTCGGTCTCGGCCTTGCGACCTTCACCGGCGCAGGGCGGCGCTTTGAGTACAAGGGCAGCTACCACGGCGCGGACGTCTACGACGATTACGCCCATCATCCCGGCGAGCTGCACGCGCTGCTCGAAATGGCGAAGACACTGCCCTACAAGCGCATCATCTGCGCCTTCCAGCCCCACACCTATACGCGCACGAAGGCGCTGTTCGATGACTTTGTCAAGGAGCTTCTCGTGCCCGATGTGGTCGTGCTGGCAGAGATTTTCGCCGCGCGCGAGCAGAACACCATCGGCATTTCCTCGATGGATCTCTGCCGCGAGATCCCCGGCTCTGTCTACTGCCCCACGCTTGACAAGGTGACCGCCGCGCTCGCGCGCATCGCCTGTCCGGGCGACCTCATCCTGACCGTTGGCGCGGGCGATATTTACAAAGCCGGTGAAAAACTGCTGAAAGAGAAAGAAGAGGCGTAAGCATGTTGGTATCCCCCTTCTACGACACCGCGCCGGAGCATGCCTCCGAGCGCGCGATGGCAAGCTATGCGCTGCTCGATTCCCTGCACATCCCTTATCAGCGCATTGAGCATGAAAAGGCGGAGACCATGGAAGTCTGCGCCGCTGTGTCGGACGCGCTGGGCGTGCGCATCTGCAAGAATCTCTTTCTCTGCAACCGCCAGCAGACGAGCTTTTACCTGCTCACCATGCCCGAAGATAAGCCGTTTCACACCAAGGATCTGAGCCATCAGATCGGCTCGTCCCGTCTCTCGTTTGCGCCGCCAGAAAAAATGGAGGAGCTGCTGGGCTGCTCGCCCGGGTCTGCAAGCGTGCTGGGGCTGCACAACGACAGCGGCAACGCCGTCCGTCTCGTCATGGACAGGGACGTATATACCGCGCCGTATTTCGCCTGCCACCCCTGTGACAACACGCAGAGCCTCAAATTCAAAACAGAGGATCTGCTGAACGTTCTGCTGCCAAAGATCGGACATGAGCCGATCATCGTGGAGTTGTAAGGCAAAAAGCAAAAAAGGGTTCCGAAGAATGCTCTTCGGAACCTTTTATATGAGATCGTCTACTGTAAGCCTTATCAGCTTGTCAGTCTCTGCATTTGAATCGGTGCAGATACCTGCAAGAGAATCAGAAAACGGTGAAAACACAAAAACGCGCTCATTGGGAACGACCGGCATTTCCCCGTTTCTCATGCTGACGGCGCTGATGCCGCGGCGCTTGCAGCGGCTCTCCCGCTGCACCCAAAGCTGCCAGAACGAAACGTCATCTGATGCTTGGAAGCGCGCGCGCATCTGCTCGCTCACCGGGCGAAGGCGCTCGATGTCCGCGCCGATGCTATGGTCGTGGACTGCCAGCAGCACCGCGCCGTGCGAATGGCTCAGGCTGAAGCAAACATCGGGATACGCCGCAAAATACGGTTTTCCATGCGCTCCACGGGAGATCTCCGGCAGCTTTTCCCAGCCGTAACGATCATGCAGCGCGCGGCGCAGCAGCGCATACGCGCAGAGCGTTTCCGCCGTGTGCGCGGAACGATCGGATCGCACTTTGCGTTCAGACGGGAGAAAATGCGCAAGCGCTGCTGTCTCCGCTTCACCGAGCGCACGATCGAGCCTGACAGCATACAGCCGGATATTCACACCTTCCGCCCCCTTTGCGCAGCATTTCCTGCGGAAATTATAGAGGAAACGGTAGATTCTGTCAAACTTTCTCCTTGCGGAAAATTTTTTTGAAATTTTTCTGCCAAAAAAGAGGAAATCAACCGTTTTCGACGTATACGGTATATAGGCATAGAGGATCCGTATGCAGATGAGGGAAAGGAGGACGCCATGGCCTTTGACCGGCAATTTCTGGACGAGCTGATCGCCCGCAACGACATTGTCGATGTTGTCAGCAATTATGTTTCGCTCCAGCCGCGCGGTGGGAGCCTGTGGGGCTGCTGCCCCTTTCACAGCGAAAAGACGCCCTCGTTCCACGTGCTGCCGGACAAGCAGCTGTGCTACTGCTTCGGCTGCAAAAAGGGCGGCGGCGTCATCAACTTCATCATGGAGGAGGAAAACCTTTCCTTTCCCGATGCGGTGCGCTTTCTGGCGCGGCGCGTCAATATGCCGGTGCCGGAGGAAGAGCACAGCGACGAGAGCCGTCTGCGCTCGCGCATCCTGTCGCTCAACCGCGATGCGGCGCGCTTTTACTACGACCAGCTCTACTCGCCCAAGGGTGCGCCGGTGCTCGAGTACATGAAAACCCGCAAGATCACGCGGCGCAACGCGACGAATTTTGGGCTCGGCGCAGCGGCAGACGAGTGGGACGGCCTTCTCACCGCGATGCGCAAAAAGGGCTACGGCGACGGCGAGCTGCTCGCATCTGGTCTTGCCATCCGCGGGAAGAACGGCGGGCTGTACGATAAATTCCGCAAGCGGCTCATCTTCCCCATCATCGACGTGCGCGGCGATGTCTTAGGCTTTGGCGGGCGCATCATCAGCAAGGACGATCCGGGCGCAAAGTACATGAACACGCCCGAAACGGTCGTTTACAGCAAGCGGCGCGTTTTATACGGGCTGAACCTGGCCAAAAAGAGCAAGCGCAGCAACATTATTTTGGTCGAGGGCAACATCGATGTTGTCATGCTCCATCAGGCGGGCTTCGACAATGTCTGCGCCTCGATGGGAACAGCACTCACGAGCGAGCAATTGCAGCTGCTCAGCCGCTACACCAAGGAGATCGTGCTCTGCTACGACAACGACGACGCGGGCAAGGTCGCGACGCAGAAGGCGCTGACGCTTCTCAATAACACCGACTTTCAGGTCAAGGTACTGGAGCTTCCCAAGCGGCTCGTGGACGGGCAGTACATCAAGCAGGACGCAGACGACTTCATCAAGTTCCAAGGACGCGACGCTTTTGAACATCTGCTCTCGGGCAGCGAAAGCGGAATGGACTTCCGCATGGCGCAGCTCAAGTCAAAGTTCGACCTCAAAAGCGACGAGGGACGTATCGGCTTTGCCGAAGCGGCAGCAGGATTGCTCTCCACAGTGCCGAACGCGGTTGAGCGCGAAATTTACACCGTGCGCGCGTCCGAGGCCGCCGGCATCACGCCGGACGCGATGAAGCTTGAAGTTGAGCGCGCGCGAAAGCGTGCGCGCTACAAGGAAAAGCGCGAGCAGGAGCGACGGGACTTGAATCCCGCGGCGTCCGCCCAACCGCGCGAGCGGTCGATCCGCTATACCGACCTTCGCTCCGCGCTCGCCGAAGAAGGCGTGCTGCGGCTTTTGACGCTGGACGATTCCCTCTTTGGCGAGAATCCGCCGATCCGGGAAGAGGACTTCTCCTCTCCCCTCCTGGGCCGGTTCTTCACGGCGCTGCGCGCGCAGCTGCGCGCAGAGCGGGACAGGTGAACATCCCAGCGCTGGCGGAATTTTTCACCTCGGAGGAGATCAGTCATCTGATCGGCATTTTGCAAAAGCCGGAGTCGCTCAAAAACGGCACGCAGGCGCTGCAGCGACTACTGCAATATCATTTTAGACGAAGCGCACAAGCGCGCGGCCGTCAATGAAGACCCCCTGATGGCCGCGATGGAAAAGAATAAATATAAGGGTAACGGAGGAAAGCAAACATGGAAGAAAAACAGCTGACCGGCAGAGAGCTGGAGGAACAGGCCAACGCGCTGCTCGCCGAGGCAGATTTCGAGGAGATCAAACTGCCGAAAAAGGCGAAAAAGGCCGCGGCGGCCAAGAAGGCAGAGCAGGAAAATGAGCAGGCGGAAAAGCCCGCCGAAAAATTCCCGCCGCTGGACGAAAAGCTGATCGCCTCCCTGCCCGCGGCGGCACTGCTGCAGAGCAACGAAAAGCTGATGGAGATCTTCGCCAAGGGCAAGGCCAAGGGCAAGCTCAGCTCCAACGATCTGATGGAGACCATCGACGAAATGAATCTGGAGAGCGAGCAGCTCGACCAGATCTACGACTCGCTGGAAACGCTCGGCGTTGACATCGGCACCGCCGAGGCCATCGACAGCAGCATCGACGATATGGAGCCGCCGATGGAAGAGATCGCCGGGATCGAAGAGGAAGAACTGGTCGACCCGAACGAGCTGGTCGACAGCTTTTCGACCGACGACACTGTGCGCATGTACCTCAAGGAGATCGGCAAGGTTTCTCTGCTGTCGGCGGACGAGGAGATCTCGCTCGCAACCGCGATGTCTGCGGGCGTGGAGGCCAAGCAGAAGCTCGAAGAGGCCGAAAAGAACGGCACGGAGCTGAGCGAAGAGGAAATGAAGGCACTCAAATCTGCCGTCAAGAAGGGCGAGCGCTCCAAGCAGCGCTTGGCCGAGGCAAACCTGCGTCTCGTCGTGTCTATCGCCAAGCGTTATGTCGGCCGCGGCATGCTCTTCCTCGACCTCATTCAGGAGGGCAATCTGGGCCTCATCAAGGCCGTCGAAAAGTTCGACTACACCAAGGGCTACAAGTTCTCGACCTATGCAACGTGGTGGATCCGTCAGGCCATCACCCGCGCCATCGCCGACCAGGCGCGCACCATCCGCATTCCTGTGCATATGGTGGAAACCATCAACAAGGTCATTCGCGTGTCCCGTCAGCTCCTGCAGGAGCTGGGTCACGATCCCTCCCCCGAGGAGATCGCCGCCGAGATGGATATGCCCGTCGACAAGGTACGCGAGATCCTGAAGATCGCGCAGGAACCCGTCTCCCTCGAAACGCCGATCGGTGAAGAGGAAGACAGCCACCTCGGCGACTTTATCCCTGACGAGGGCGCAAGCGAGCCGAGCGAGGCCGCTTCCTTCACGCTCTTGCAGGAGCAGCTCGTCGACGTGCTCTCCACCCTCACGCCGCGCGAGGAAAAGGTCTTGAAGCTCCGCTTCGGCATTGAGGACGGCCGTCCCCGCACGCTCGAAGAGGTCGGCAAAGAGTTCAACGTCACGCGCGAGCGCATCCGCCAGATCGAGGCCAAGGCGCTGCGCAAGCTGCGCCACCCCAGCCGCAGCAAGAAGCTCAAGGATTTCCTGAACTAAGCCAATAACGGCAAATAGAAGGCACACCCTTCAGGCGTTTACAGCGTCTGGATGGTGTGCCCTTTTTGCTGCAAAGTGACGTGCCGTGCATTGCACATACGACATAGCCAGCGGACAGAATGTAAGTTATTCTGTTCAATAATTAAACCAAAATTAAACCCACAAAACAGAATTACATTGAGATGTTTATGCCTGCTTCAACGCACAAATCATAGAATCGATACCTAATAGCGCCGTATAGCTACTGTTGGTTTTTCTGAAAGCAGGCGTGTAATAAACATTGTTTTCAGCATCAAAACAGAATCTTTCAGCAGTTAGTTCTTTCATCTCACGCGCCAACAGATTACTTCCATAGAAACGGCGGAGAAAGTCGATTCCCGCACACATGGCAGCGACAGGTTTCTTTTCGCTAATAAAATGCGTGACGCACGTTTTTATCACATTGGAATCTCTATAATTGTTCAATAACCCAATTCCACCGGGGATAATCAATGCATCGTATTCTGCAAAATCAACCTCATGAATACCTTTAATGCGTCCCCTGCCGATGCGGGCTGCTTCTATCAGGGTATTCCGCTTTTCTGCTATCTGCTCTGTCAGGTGGTTCACAGACTGAACGGAAACATCTTCTGCAACAGGCGTGTAATCACACCCGTATTTATCAAGCGCTACATACGTCAGAATTACTTCTTCTATACATGAACCATCACCGAGGCCACAGCCTGCTAATAAAACTAAATACTTCATTTGTTCTCACCTTCACAACTCACGGTTTGCCAACGACTTCTTACTGATAAGCATAGCATATAAGGTGACTTACATCAACGTCTTCTTCAAGGTAAATCAGCGACCTTTTTATGAACGCCGTTCTGTTTTGCCTGTTCACTTGCCGCGCTGCGTGGTTCTCGATAAAGTGGAATGCGATCTCTACCAGTACCTCTCCGGCGAAGAGAAGTATTTTCAACTCTTCGAATGTGTCGGTCGCGACTGCGACGTCGGTTCATTGCTTTCTCAATGCAGAAGATCTGCCGATCCCGGTAAAGAAGTATTTCCCCGCACTCGATGCGATCTTGCGCCAAAAAGGCCCGCCTTACTGAGGCGGGTCTTTTTGATTGAGTTCGGCGAGAAACCTCCCCAACGCGGGGTTCTGGTTGCCGCTCTGCCAGGCTGCGATGATCTCTTCCTCCTCCCCTTCTCCCACGAGCGGGACAAAGACAAGGTTGTCGGCATTGTAGAGCCGGTTGGTGCAATAATCAGGCAGAAGCGAAACGCCCTCTTCCGCTGAGACCATCATCAGGATACTCTCTGTGTCCGCCGAGCGGAAAAGAATGTTGGGTTTGTAGCCCGCCTCAACATAGCGCTGCATGAAAAAGGCGTCGCCGTAAGAGTCGGGCGCGGCGTCGGGCGACATATATAAGATGTTTTCCCCGCGCAGCTCCTGCCGCGTGATCTGGCGGCGCTGCGCAAGCCGGTGGCCTGCATAGAGGGCGACGACGAGCCGCGCCTTTTCGACCGTCTGAAAGGCAACGCCCTCCTGTGTGCGCAGGTTCGTCGAGTCCCAGGTAAAAACGATGTCATACTCCTGATGCAGCAGCCCCGCGGCCAGCACGTCAGTCGAGCAGCGATAAAAAGAGATCAGCACATTGCTGTTCTTCTGGTGAAAATGGCGCATCAGCGTGGAGAGGTCGCTGCGCTCGTAGCCGCGCACATAGCCCACACGCAGCGTACCGGTCAGGCCTGTTGCGGCATCATGCACGCGCTCCTGCGCGCGGCTCATACGCTCCAGGATCGCCTTGGCGTCCTGTAGGAAGGCACTGCCTGCGCTCGTCAGGCTCACAGGACGGGTGCTGCGGTCAAAGAGCTCGCAGCCGAGCGACTGCTCAAGCTGCTGGATCTGCTGTGTCACTGCCGTCTGCGAAATGTAATACTGCTCCGCCGCCTTCGTAAAGCTGCGATGCTCCGCCGCGGCAACAAAATAGCGCAACTGGTTTCGGTTCATGTCCGTTTTCTCCATAACATAAGTTTTACTTATTATATCATCAAAGAATCGGTCTTGTAAAGCATCGTTTCCTGCGGTAAGATAAGCGCATCGTTCACAATTCTTTCACAAACTAGGTAGATCGACATGAAACGCGAATCCTTCCGTTCCCGTCTTGGCTTCCTGCTCGTCAGCGCCGGCTGCGCCATCGGCATCGGCAATGTCTGGCGCTTTCCCTACATAACGGGCAAAAACGGCGGCGGCTATTTTGTTCTCTTCTACATTCTGTGCCTGCTCGTTATGGGCGTTCCTGTACTGACGATGGAGCTGGCTGTCGGCCGCGCAAGCCGCAAGAGTGCCATTCTCTCCTATAAAACGCTGGAAAAGCCCGGCGCCAAATGGCACATTCACGGTTGGTTCTGCCTGATCGGCTGCTACCTTCTGATGATGTACTACACAACGGTCTCCGGCTGGATGGTGAGCTACTTCGGCCGTTTTCTGAGTGATAAGTTCTATGCCGGTATGCCTGCGGAGGACGCGTCCGCCGTGTTCGGCGAGCTGCTGTCAAACCCCGTAGAAATGGGCATTCTGGCTGTTGCCATCGTCATCGTCGGCTTTATCGTTTGCAGCCGCGGCCTTCAGAAGGGTCTTGAGCGCGTATCCAAGGTCATGATGATCGCGCTGCTCGCGCTCATCCTCATTCTCGCCGGTCACAGCCTGACGCTCTCCGGCGCGGCAGAGGGCATGAAGTTCTACCTGCTTCCCTCCCTCGATTCCATTCGTGAAAACGGCCTGCGCAGCCTCATCACCGACGCGATGAATCAGGCCTTCTTCACGCTCTCGCTCGGCATTGCGGCGATGGAGATCTTCGGCAGCTACATGTCCGACGATCACACCCTCGTCGGCGAATCCATTCGCATCTGCGCGCTCGACACTTTCGTTGCGCTCATGGCCGGCACGATCATCTTCCCCGCATGCTTTTCCTACGGCGTAGCGCCCGACAATGGCCCGTCTCTCCTCTTCGTCACGCTGCCGCAGGTTTTTGTCAACATGGCGGGCGGCCGCTTCTGGGGCACGCTCTTCTTCCTCTTCATGATGTTTGCGAGCATGTCCACGGTGCTTGCGGTCTTTGAAAACATCCTTGCCATCTGCATGGATACCTTTGGCTGGAGCCGCAAGAAGGCTGTGCTCATCAACGGCGCACTGCTGATGCTTTTGAGTCTCCCCTGCGTCTTTGGCTACAACATCTGGAGCGACTTCCACCCCATTCTTGGCAAGGACGTGCTCGACAGCGAGGACTTCCTTGTGAGCAACCTCCTGCTGCCCATCGGTTCTCTTGTCTACCTTCTGTTCTGCGTCACCAAGTGGGGCTGGGGCTTTGACAAGTACATTGCCGAGGTCAACAAGGGCACGGGTGTCAAGCTCTCTCCCAAACTCAAGCTCTATTTCCAGTGGGTGCTGCCGGTTCTGATCGTTATCATCCTGCTGCAGTGTCTGCTGTAACTTTGCTCTTTTCTCTCTCTCATCCTCCCTAAATAGGAAACGCCGCAGTATTTTACTGCGGCGTTTCGCTTTTTCTCTTCTTTCTTGATTATGAACTCCGTGTAAATTATCATATAACTCGTAAATATATTTATATAAATCTATTGACAATGTTTGCAGTCGTGTTATGATAACATTCAGAAAGAAAAGGAACCAAGGAGGCGCAGAATGAAAAAGAACCTGTACAGTCTGACACTGTCGGACGAGGTGGTGCGCGAGGTAGACGCGCTGGCGCACCGCATGGGCACGAACCGCTCGGCGCTTGTAAACCGCATCCTTGCCGAATATGTTTCCGTGCCGACGCCGGAGCGCCGCTGGAACGACATCTTTGAAGCCATTGAAGAGCTGATGACGCCCACGCGCGAGTTGGTGCCGTTTTTCTCTCCCGGCTCGTCCACGATGTCGCTCAAGTCGAGCCTTTCGTACAAGTACCGCCCGACGGTCAAGTACGAGGTCGATCTCAGCAGCGGCGATTCCCAGACAATGGGCACACTGAACATCGTCTTCCGCACGCAGTCGGCGGCGCTCATTGCCGCGATGACGAATTTCTTCCGGCTTTGGGTGCAGATCGAGGACAGATGCCTTGCTCCGCTGCTCGGCAGCTCCATCGCCTGTGCGCTCTACGACGGGCGCTTCGTCCGTCCGCTTGCCATGCCGCGCGGCAAATCTTTGACTGCCGATGATGTGGCAGGCGCAATCAGCGCATATGTGCAGCTCTTCGACCGGCTGCTCAAGGGCTATCTCGACGGCTCGCTCTCAGCGAGTGACGTGGAAATGGCCTACCGCGGCGATCTGCGAAGCAGAGCGCTGCTCATCTAAACCAACGCTATTGTAAAAAACACGAATTTGAGGTGAACTTGAATGAATGCTGAAAAATATACGCAAAAGGCTTTGGACGCCGTCAAGACCGCGCAGAATATGGCGCAGGAAAACGGCAACCAGTATGTGACAAGCGAGCATCTGCTCTACGCCCTGCTCGATCAGGACGGCGGACTGATCGGATCGCTCTTTGGCAAGATGGGCGTCGATTGTGACAGTCTTCTCTCCGAGATCGACACCCTCATCCGCAAGCTCCCGCGCATCTCCGGCGGCAGCGGCGAGGTCTATGCCTCGCCCGAGGTCGGCAAGATCCTGAATCTCGCCGAAAAGACCGCCGAAAAGCTGCACGACGAATATCTCTCCGTCGAGCATCTGATGCTCGCCATCTTCTCCGAGGGCTCGCAGAACGTGCGAGAGCTGCTCGCTGACCACGGCATCACGCGAAGCCGCTTCTCCGACGAGCTCTCAAAGGTCAAGACCTCCCCCGTAACGAGCGACAATCCCGAGGATTCCTATGACGCGCTCAAGAAATACGGCACCGACCTTGTTGAGCGCGCGCGCACGAAGGAGCTTGACCCCGTCATCGGCCGTGACGCGGAGATCCGCAACGTCATTCGCATTCTCTCGCGTAAGACGAAGAATAACCCCGTGCTCATCGGCGAGCCGGGCGTCGGCAAGACGGCCATCGCCGAGGGCCTTGCCCAGCGTATCGTGCGCGGCGATGTGCCCGAGGGGCTCAAGGACCGCACGATTTTCTCGCTCGACATGGGCGCGCTCATCGCGGGCGCCAAGTACCGCGGCGAGTTTGAGGAAAGACTCAAAGCTGTCTTGAACGAGGTCAAAAAGTCCGAAGGCAAGATCATCCTCTTCATCGATGAGCTGCACACCATCGTCGGCGCGGGCAAGACCGAGGGCAGCATGGACGCCGGCAACCTCTTAAAGCCCCTGCTCGCCCGCGGCGAGCTGCACTGCATCGGCGCGACCACGCTCGACGAGTACCGCCAATATATTGAAAAGGACGCCGCCCTCGAGCGCCGCTTCCAGCCCGTTATGGTCAACGAGCCGACAGTCGAGGACACCATTTCCATCCTGCGCGGCCTGAAGGAGCGCTATGAGATCTATCACGGCGTGCGCATCCACGACAATGCGCTCGTCGCCGCCGCGACGCTTTCCGACCGCTATATCACCGACCGTTTCCTGCCGGACAAGGCCATCGACCTTGTCGATGAGGCCTGCGCGATGATTCGCACGGAGATCGATTCCATGCCCGCAGAGCTTGACGACCTGCGCCGCAAGATCATGCAGCAGGAAATTGAAGAGATGGCCCTCAAGAAAGAGGACGACCAGCTCTCGCGTGACCGTCTGGAAGAGCTCAAGCGCGAGCTTGCCGACGAGAAGGAGCAGTTCAACGCCATGAAATCCCGCTGGGAGGCGGAAAAGAGCGGCGTTGACAGCGTGAAGCAGCTAAAGTCCAAGATTGAGCAGATGAACGGCGAGATCGAGCGCGCGCAGGCGAACCTTGAATATGAAAAGGCCGCCAAACTCAAGTACTCTGACCTCCCTGCTCTTGAAAAGCAGCTCAAGGACGCCGAGGCCGCAGCCGAAAAGCAGACGGGTGAGAACTCCATGGTGCACGACACCGTGACCGAGAACGAGATTGCCGACATCGTGGGCAAGTGGACGGGCATCCCCGTCAGCCGCCTGATGGAGGGCGAGCGCGAAAAGTTGCTGCGCCTCGACGAGATCATTCACAAGCGCGTTGTCGGTCAGGACGAGGCGGTGCGCCTTGTCACCGAGGCCATCCAGCGCTCGCGCGCAGGCATTGCGGACCCGAACCGCCCCATCGGCAGTTTCCTCTTCCTCGGCCCCACGGGCGTTGGCAAGACGGAGCTTGCAAAGTCCCTTGCTGACTGCCTCTTTGATGATGAACACAACCTTGTGCGCATTGATATGACCGAGTATATGGAGAAGTTCTCCGTTTCTCGTCTCATCGGCGCGCCTCCGGGATACGTCGGCTACGACGAGGGCGGCCAGCTCACCGAGGCTGTGCGCCGCAAGCCGTACAGCGTGGTGCTGTTTGACGAGGTCGAAAAGGCGCATCCGGACGTCTTCAACATCCTGCTGCAAATTCTCGACGATGGCCGCATCACCGACTCGCAGGGCCGCACGGTGGACTTTAAGAACACCATCATCATCCTGACATCGAACCTCGGCTCGTCCGAGCTGCTCGACGGCATTCAGCCGGACGGCAGCATTTCCGAGGACGCCCGCGCCGCCGTCATGGGCGAGCTGCGCCGCGCGTTCCGCCCGGAGTTTTTGAACCGTCTCGACGAGATCATCCTGTTCAAGCCCCTCACAAAAGAAAACCTCTCCGGCATCATCGACATCCTGATGGAAGGCCTCAAGAAGCGCCTTGCCGACAAGACCCTCAAGCTTGAGGTCACGGATGCTGCCAAGAGCCTCATCATCGAGCGTGGCTTCGACCCGATCTACGGCGCGCGTCCGCTCAAGCGCTATCTCCAGAGCGCGGCGGAGACGCTCATCGCCAAGGAGATTTTGCGCGGCGACCTCGCCGCGGGCAGCACGCTTGTGCTCGACACGGAAAACGGCGAACTGAACTGCCGCAAGAAGTAAACACAGCAAAAGGACCGGAGAACGGATTTTCGTTCTCCGGTCTTTTTGCGTCTGACGCTATAAGATTGCACAAGAACCGTCTCGTTTTCCTGTGCATTTTGTCTATGCCTAAGTCATGTTTTTGGGATTTCTGCCTCAAAACAGGACTTAGGCATATATCATTTCATAGATAAGCGTGATAGAAAAAAGTTGCTGAGACAAAATGGCGAAAAATCGACTTCCTTTTTAGAAAGGAGAGATGCAATGCGTTTTCCGTTCGGCGCAGGTGATCTGGAGGCACAGGCACTGAACACAGCACAGGAGACATACAATGTGGCAAGCAGAGCGCAACGTGTTCTGTAAAAGGCAAAAAATAAAGAATAGGAGGAAAGAAAATGAAAGGTCACAAGTTTTTGAAGATCACCGGAATCTTGATGATCGTTTCCGCTGCGATTTCCATTCTTGCGGGCGTGTTCGTCGGCGGGCTTGGCGCGTTGGCGGCAGGACTCGGCGCAGCATCCGGCCTGACCTTCTCCTACTGGGCGGCGCTGTTTCTGACGCTGGTCGGCGGCATCTGCCAGCTGATCGCCGGTGTCAAAGGCGTCAAGCACTGTCAGCGCATCGAAGAAGCCGGAAAGCTCATCATCTGGGGCGCGATTGTGGCAGTGTTCTGCATTCTGAGCACAGTCCTGAGCATGGTCAACGGCGGCGAATTCAATTTTATGAGCATCTTGACAGGCGTAGCCGTTCCGGCTCTGTACATCTACGGCGCTGTGCTGAACAGCAAGACCGAGGACGAGTTTGCGGCATAAAGAAAAAGAAGCAAAACAATGAAAAGAAACGATCTTTTGTATGCACTCCTGCTGTTTATCGGGATCGGGTTGGGTCTATTGGTTCTCAGCAGGTTGGTGCGTTTTCAAAACAATTTGGGAGGGAATTATGAAACAGTCTAAGATGAGAATCCTTTGCCTGCTGCTCACGGCAGTGATGCTGCTCAGCCTTACGGCCTGCGGCAAGGATAAGAAGGAAGAAAATAGCAATGTGATGAAGTTCGACGATTGCGAGCTGGTCTACAAGAGCGCGTGCATCATGGACGATTTCGACGGGAACGATGCGCTTGTTGTAACGCTGGACTTTACCAATACCAGCAGTTCAAATGAGTCATATCTCTGGACACTTTCCGAAACGGCCATACAGAATGGCGAAGAACTGGAGATCGCCACGGTCTATGTCAGCGAGGATTCCTTCGATACGGTGATCGACAGCCAGTTTGATGACGTGGCTCCGGGCAAGACGCTCGAAGTGAAATCCGCCTTTGTGCTCAAGGATATGAGCAAGGTCGAAGTGACCTTTGAAGAGAGCTTTGGCAGCAAGAGCAACAAGATCACCATCGACCCGTCCACGCTCAGCCGCGGCTCAGCCTCGAGCACGTCCAACACGGGCAAGAACCCGACGCAGACCGGCTCGGAGATGAAAGACTGGTGGAACGGCGACTGGTACGGCTGGTGGAAGATGACCGAATGCGCAGGCTATTATGAGGGCATGGACGATAGTCGCTGGGATATCTGCGGCGTCATTGACATCAAGTCTGACAACACCGGTACCGTTACCCTCTGGGACGAGGATTATTCGAAGAGCAACCCCATGGCTGAGGCGAGCGTCAGTCTGCTCGACGACGGCATGGGCGAGCACGGCACGATGATCTCTAAGAGCGGCCGCTTTACGAACATTGACCTGTCGCAGGAGGACTGGGTCGTCAATCCGGTCGCAATGGAGGTTGACGATCTGATCTGCATCGACGGTTATTACGAAAACGGCGAAGATGAATTCTACTATGAGATCTACCTGCGCCCGTGGGGACTCTACTGGGACGAGCTGGATGCAAATTCCCGCCCCGCGTACTATGACAGTTGGTACGTGCCGATGATCGAGTCTGGCGAGTACATGCCGGACTCCATCGGTTGATGGAGCTCAGGCAGCCATCGGTGAGAGAGAAAAACGGCTGATCCGATCAGCAAAACAGGCTCCCGCCCCAATTTAGGGCGGGAGCCATGCGCTTATTGATGAAAATTGGGAAAGATTTTAAACAGTTCTGAAAGGAGTGACCATTAAAACGACACTGAAACGAGTGCTCTCGCTTTTGCTGGCGCTGGTTCTAATGCTGTCTCTTTGCGCCTGTACGCAAAAGTCACAGGAGGACTCTGATGAACCGGACAATGCCGGCGGATTTGCGCTCCCGACAAAGAACGACAGAGAAAAAACGGGGAAGCGGCCGACAAAGCACACCGGAACGGCAGAGGGGAGAAACTCCTTGATGTGGCTGCGTGATCGGATCGATGTTCCGATGACGATGTTCGGCGCGGCATATCTCGGCTATGCCGATGACCTCTTCGAAGAGGAATTTGAGGAGGAACTTCCCGCGTGGCTGTGGGAAAACAACGAAGCGATGCTGCGAGAATATCCTTTTATCGCGGAGATCGACGAAAACCATATCATTGGCGGCACAGGTTATCTGTACTGTATCGTACCGGTCGATGAAAATGCCTCCGTTGCGATCAACCGCGTGAAGTGGGACAACAAAACAAGGTCGGAGAAGGTCACGGAGGTCCTTTACCGGTCGGAGAACGGTGAGCCGGTGCTGCTTTTTGCCAACCTGGACGGCGTCGCCTATGAGGTCGACACGCAAGTCATCATCACCGACAGCAGTGGGAATATCTGCGAGTGGTATCCGTCACTGGACGCAGACAGCTACCTTGCCCCGTGCACCACAGACGAAGGAGAGTACCTGCTGTGGGACTTTACGGAATACGCATGGCAGAGCGCCTCGCCCGACCTTGCCCTTTGGCTTGCCGACGGTTGGACCGGAATGACAGCGCTCGGTCTGGCCGGATCACAAAGCACGGGCACGGGCTGGTTCATAGAAACAACGAGGGAGTTCGTTGAGAGCAGCGCATATTTTTCCCTGCGGTTTTATCTCGACGATGAAACAGGCGGTTCCGTCGATCTGGACTGGGCCTATGAGGACTCGGACGACTTTGAAGAGATGTGGAGCGGGTTCTGGACGATCGAACCTGTTCTCGACGGGCCGAGCTACGTGACCATCAGCCTCTCCCTTGTGGGCGGCAAAAACTACGCCCTCATGGACGGCCCGTCATACATGAGCGAAACCTATCCCTGCCTGATCAGTCCAAGCGGCGATGAGCTGCTCATCGGCAGGGGCGAAAACGGCATCGCTCTGCCGTTCATGTCGTGGGACACAACGACGTGTATGCTGACACAGGCTGTGGGATAAAAAAAGATAAGCAGGATCGATACGGAACACTTTGATCTCTCGCTATATGGAGAGAATGGTACGGCGGTCGTCAGCACCACAGAATACACCGACGCCTCCGGCGGAAAGGAACGCGAATATACGCTCATTCTGTCGCTTCCCGAGCGGACGGTCTACTTCCGCGCAGACTGGTGCAAGCCCTGATCAACCGGTAAACAGCCGCCCGTACGGGCGGCTGTTTTCGCTTCGCTACCGATAGTAGCGGAATACTTGGTGGACTTTTGCGGCAAAAACTGATACGATAGCGCCATCAAAGCAAAGGAGACCTAATTATGGACAACGAACTCGGCGCGCGCATCCGCACGCTTCGAAAGGAGCGCGGGCTGTCGCAGGAGGCGCTGGCGCAGGCACTCGAAGTCTCGCGGCAAGCCGTGACAAAGTGGGAAGACGGCTCGTCGCTGCCGAGCACGGCGAACCTCTTCGCACTCTCGGGCTTTTTCGGCGTTCCGCTCGCAGAGCTGACCGGCACACCGGATGGTGCTGCTCCCCCGCCGAGCACAGCAGCCATATCAGAAAAAACATGTGCCAAGCGCGTAAAAGTCCTGCGCATCGGCGCGTGGACGCTGCTGGCCGTTAGCGTACCGATTCTGCTTGTATGTGCTTTGCAGTATTTTACTGCGGGGCCGCCTATTCCAGAGGATATTTCGATTGTTGGCGGCGCTGATATGGCGACAGATATCTACATCACAGGCCGGTTCCCTTCGCACCTTTTTTTGGCTGCACTGTCGCTCTTTGCTGTAGGGTTCAGCGTGCTGATCGGATTGGAAATCAAGAAGTGGAAAGGGAAAACACATGACAGATAAATGGAAGATTTCGCTGTCGCTGCTGCTCATTGCCCTGCTCGTCGGCTGCGGCATCAAAACGGACGACGGTCTGCACATTGAAAAACACGACTGGACATCGACGCAGGCCATCGACAGCGCAGGTCAGCCGCTTGCCCTCCCTGCCCTCACCTGCGCGGCGCAAAATGGTGCGCTGACGATCACCGACGCAGACGGCAATGAACAGAGCGGAACTTACTCACTTGTGCAGCGCGATGCAAACGGTGTCCTTTACGATCTCTCGCTATATGGAGAGAATGGTACGGCGGTCGTCAGCACCACAGAATACACCGACTTCTCCGGCGGAAAGGAACGCGAATATACGCTCATTCTATCGCTTCCCGAACAGACGCTCTACTTCCGCGCAGACTGGTGCAAGCCCTGACCAACCGGCAAACAGCCGCCCGTACGGGCGGCTGTTTGCTGTAAAGTGATCTCACTTTATCAGTCTTGCGATCTCTTCCTCTGCAAGCGCAGTCACGCCCGAAAAGTCGATACAGGGACGATAGACCGCTTCCAGTGTGTCATGGGCGTTTGCGGCATCTGTGAGCGTCCTCACAGCCTCTTCCAGAAGAGATGTTTCCACGCGGCGGATAAATCGCAGCTTCGCTTTCTGTGCGCGGGTGAGCCGTTCCTCCGCCATCGCATCGAGCCGCAGGCGGCGGTAGGGCTTCCCCTCATAGAGCATGCGCGCATTCGTCGTGACGAAGGCAAGGCCGCGCTCGGGAATCAGCACATGCTGGCATTCTTCCGGTCGGTCGGGATTGGGGCAAATGATAACGTCGAACCGTTTCTCCTGCGCCGCCTGCGCAATGGTTTGCAGCATTTCATTCCCCAATCCCGCGCTGTCGCAGAGCGCGTAAACGCGCGGGCAGAGTTCCTCCACCGTGTCAAAACGGCAGATATCGCCGCACTTCGTCACACCGCCGAGAAAGGCGCGAACCACGCGCCCGCTCCCCTCTCCCTCGCTTCTCAGCTCGCGGGCGAGGATCCCGCTTGTGCGGCGGCGGAGCTTTGCAAAATCCATCTGCGCGTGCATCGCCACGCGGCGTTCGCTCTCCACCTCGCCCATCGCGCGCAGCGCGCGGTAGGCGCTGCGATAGTGCGCGCGATACTCATCGCTCAGCGCAATGATCTCTGCACGGCGCGCCTTGGCTGCGTCCAGATCGTAAAAGCGCGTCAGGTCGACATATCGCTCGCAGGCGGCGGCATAGCTTGGTTCAAGCACATGTGGCGCGGTGCCGTCCACGATGGCGGCGCGCCGGTCTAAGAAGATCGCTCCGTCGAGCGAATCGGGGTCGCCCGAGCAGTTGATATATACGACCCGCTCACCCGTGCGCTCCACAGCCGCACCCACGCGGCGCATAAAGGTCGATTTGCCGCTGCCTGCGCCGCCCTTGAGGATCAAGAGATCGTCAAATCGTCCGTCCAAGAGCTGTTCATAGAGCGAGAAAAATCCCTCTTCGCTGTTTGCGCCAAGGAAAAAGTGCAACGGTTGCATAGCGTTCCCTCCAAAATCAATCTTTTCGTTTTCAGCTTATGCGGAAACGTCCGTTTGCGCGCTTCCCTTTTGCAAAAAAATATGCTATGCTCTCTTCAGCCGCGTACCGCGGCAAATTCAGGAAGAAAGGACTGATCTGTTATGATGATGCAGCGTGTATGGAGGGTCCACACTTCCTGACCCTCCGAAATTTTACTTTGGAGGACGACAATGGAACATCTTATTTTCATTCGTGAGGCCATCACGGGCAGCGAGATCGCACGCTTTTTCGAGAAACTGCATTGCTATCACCGGCGCGATATCTTCCCCGAGATTGAGCAGGCCGAGGATCTCGCCTATTTTCTCAGCGATGAGTACCTCTCGCAGCTCAAGTCACTGCACAGGCGGCAGGAAAACCGCCTGCACTTTCTCTTTTTCGAACGCGGCGGGCAGGATATCGGTTTTACGATGCCGGTCATCTATGGTTCAGAGGACGGCAAGTGCTTCATCATGGAGTTCTGCGTCTACCCGGAATTTCGCGGAAGCAGTACAGGTCACGCCTGCGGCGAGGCGCTGCTCTCTTGGGCGCGCGAACGCAGGGCAAGCTACTTTGAGCTCAACTGCGACACCGCGCCGCGTGAGCGCTTCTGGGGCAGACTTGGCTTTCTGCCGAACGGCTGCGACGAGTGGAGCATACCGCTGATGCTGCGCCCGCCGGAGGAGGACGCCCCCATCACCGTCCGTCAGTTCGTCCCCGGTGCGGACGACTGGCAGCTTTGGAAACTCGAAAACGGCTATCTCGCTGAGATCGGTGAAACGCCGCTCGACGAGAGAAAGCAAGCGCAGCTTTTGCAGGCCATTCAAGAGGAACGCATCACCTTCTTTGCCGCCTACCGCAGAACACGCATGGTCGGAATGTGCAGCGTGAGCCGCGTATTTTCGACATTCGCATGTGCGGACATCGGTGTCTTTGAGGATTTCTTCGTCGAACCGGTGTTCCGAAAGCAAGGCGCCGCGCGGCAGCTCGCGTCTGCGGCACAGGAATACGGTAGGGCAAATCACCTTGCCAGTCTTGCCGTTACCTGTGCTTTGTGCGACGAGGGAATGTACCGCGCGCTGGGCTTCACCGAAAAGCTTGGCACGACCCTTGTCCACCTCAGCTGACAGCAAATTAAAGAAAGGCTCTGTTTGGGAGAACCCAAACAGAGCCTTTTTATGTACTTATCTTACTCCGTGAAGATCTTATCCTCGGCGCGGCGCGTATAGTCGCGCTCGAGCATCGCACGGTGCGAAAGGAACGCGGGATCGTCGAAGTACTTCGCGCCCGTCGGGCAATTGCGCACGCAGGAGTGGCACTTGATGCAAATGCCCGCAACCTCCGTCACATCATCGGGATTGATCGAGCCCATCGGGCAGAGAGAGGCGCACACGCCGCAGCGGATACACTTGTCGAGATCGGTCTTGGGCTTGGCTTTCAGGAAGACCTTCGGCTCGCCGTCCAGTCCCAACGGACGGTAATAGGGCGCGTCCGCGTCACCGTCGACCGTGACAGGCGCAGGGAAATCCGTCATCTTCACGATGCGGCCCACGACCGCCGAGCCGAGCTTGGCAAGCTCCGCCATATCGTCGGAATCGGGTCTGCCGTTGGCAAGCGCGTCGGTAAAGGCGTGGCGGCAGGCAAAGGCGCCCGCGCCGATGGTGTGGAAGCCGTCCCCTTCAAGGCATGCGCAGAGCTCGGCAAGGGAATTATCAAAGCTGCGGTTGCCGAACGTCACGACCGGTACAGCCAGCGCGCCGTTTCCGTGAAAGCCGGACTTCACAAACTCGAGCAGCTTATTCGGCAGCTTGCCCGCATAGGTCGGCATACCGAAGACGACAAGGTCGCCCGCGGCAAACTCATACGCTTCCTCGCGCGCGGCGGGCAGCGTGAAATCGCGCACCTCGAGCGGCACGTCAAAGCTGACGGCAAGGGCATTTGCAAGCGTGGTGGTCACCTTTCTGGTGTTGCCGGTGGCGCTGAAATAGACTGCGTAAACCTGAGAAATGTTCATGGGAATCGGCCTTCTTTCTTTATTGTTCGGGGCGCTGCCCGGCCTTACAGGGAAAAATCCTCGGAGGTATACTGATCGCGCAGTGTGGCGGGTCTCGGCGGCACACGCTTGAGCGGATCATAGCAAAAGTGACGGCAGTGGTCAGCGGAGTCGACCACGCCGCGGCGGGAACAGATGACCTGCCCTTCGCTGATGACAGATCCGCTCTTGCAGTAGGCGCAGTGCTTTTCAATGTCCTTGCGGAACAGATGGAACATGGTCTTCCCTCCCCCTTTCCTGGTCACATGCTGCGCACAACGAGCTTGCCGTCCTCCATCGACGCACTGATCTGCGTAACGGGATGCTCGTAGGAATCGATGATCTGCGCGGCCATGGTGTCTTCCAGATCTTTCTGGATCGTGCGGCGCAGGTTGCGCGCGCCGTAGGTCGCGGAATAGGACTTCTTAACGAGATACTCCTCAACAGCCTCGTCCCACGTAAAGTGCAGGCCCTTGTCCTCGAGGCTCTTTTGCAGCTCAGAGAGCATGATGCGGGCAATGCCGGCAAAGTTCTGCTCGTCGAGGCGGTTGAAGCAGATGACCTCATCCACGCGGTTCAGGAATTCCGGGCGCAGGAACTCGCCGAGCGCCTTCATCGCGCGGTCGCGGTTCTGCTCGTTCACCGTGTGGCCAAAGCCAACGGTGCCCTCCTTGCGTTCGCTGCCCGCATTGGACGTCATCACGATGACAGTATTTTCAAAATTCACCTTGCGGCCGTGGGAATCGGTGACCTCACCGTCATCGAGAATTTGCAGCAGGACGTTCATCACATCGGGATGCGCCTTTTCAATCTCGTCGAAAAGGATGACGGCGTAGGGCTTGCGGCGGATCTTCTCGGTGAGCTGACCGGCCTCGTCATAGCCGACATAGCCCGGAGGCGAGCCGACGATGCGGGAGACCGAGTGCTTTTCCATGAATTCCGACATATCGAGGCGGATCAGCGCGTCGGGCGAATTGAAGAGATCCTGCGCAAGCTGCTTGACAAGCTCGGTCTTGCCGACGCCCGTGGGGCCGACAAAGATGAAGCTCACCGGCTTGTGCTTGGGCGAAATGCCCACGCGGTTGCGGCGAATGGCGGCGGAAACGGCCTCGATGGCCTCGTCCTGGCCGACAATGTGCTCTTTCAGGCGCTTGTCGAGCTCACTCAGGCGGTGGAACTCGTCCTCGCGGATGCGGGAGGCGGGGATCTTCGTCCACAGCTCGATCACACGGGCAAGGTTGTCCATCGAAAGCTGCGGGTCACCCTGCGCGCAGAGCGCATCAAGCTCCTCCTGCGCCTTCATGGTGAGGCTCTTGAGCTCGGCGAGGCGCTCAAAATCAGGCTCCTCCGCACCCTGCAACAGTTCGCGCTCTTTGTCGTAATCCTCGATCTCGCGGCGCAGCTCCATGCGGCGGTTGATGTTCTTATCGTGCAGGTTGAGGTCGGAGCAGGCCTCGTCGATGAGGTCGATGGCCTTATCGGGTAGAAAGCGGTCGGTGATATAGCGCTCGGAGAGCAGCACAGCCTGACGCAGAATGCCCTCGGGGATCTTGACGCCGTGGTACTGCTCATAATAGTGGGCAATGCCCTTCAGGATCTTGAGTGTATCCTCCATATTCGGCTCGTTGACCGTAACAGGCTGGAAGCGGCGCTCGAGCGCGGTGTCCTTTTCGATGTGCTTGCGGTACTCGGTAAAGGTCGTCGCGCCGATGACCTGAATTTCGCCGCGGGAAAGGGCGGGCTTTAAGATGTTGGCGGCGTTCATGCTGCCCTCGGCGTCGCCCGCGCCGACGATGTTGTGCACCTCGTCGATGACGAGGATGACGTTGCCCATCTTACGGATCTCCTCGATGAGACCCTTCATACGGCTTTCAAACTGGCCACGGAACTGTGTGCCCGCGACGAGCGCCGTCAGATCAAGCAGGTAGACCTCCTTGCTTCTGAGCTTGAAGGGCACCTCACCCGCCACGATGCGCTGGGCAAGTCCTTCGGCGATGGCAGTCTTGCCGACGCCCGGCTCACCGATGAGGCAGGGGTTGTTCTT
>DPGF01000094.1:2296-15437 GCA_003522105.1 Oscillibacter sp. | reverse complement strand
GGGTTGTTCTTCTGGCGGCGGTTGAGGATCTGGATAACGCGCTCGATCTCCTCCGCGCGGCCAATAACCGCGTCGAGCTTGCCGTCGCGCGCGCGCTGGGAAAGGTTGATGCAGTAAGAATCCAGGAATTTGTGCTTGCTGCCCTTTTCGGCTTTTTTATTGCTGCGAGGGCTCTGCGTCTGCTCGGCCTCGCCGCCCGATGCGTCGTTCGCAGCGGGCGAGCCGCCGAAAAAGCGGCTCAGGAACGGGAACGTAGCGGTCTTGCCGTCCTCGTCCTCATTGTCAGCGTCGGGATCATCGGCGTCGGTCAGACCATCCAGACTCTCCGCGCCGCCGAAGGCGCCCATCATCTCGTTGGAGATATTGTCAAGATCCTCATCGGTAATGCCCATTCGGCGCATCATCTCGTCCACCTGCGGCAGTCCGAGATTTTTGGCGCACTTGAGGCACAGGCCCTCGTTGACGTTCTGCCCGTTTTCCTGACGGGTGATGAACACAACGGCGATATTCTTTTTACATCTGGAACAAAGTTGCGGCTGCATGGTATGTCCTCCTTGGGGGTAAAAATCAAGCTAACAGCGCAGCAAACAGGCTGCGTGGGGTATGGCTCATAAAAAAAGATAAGAGATAGGTGCCTTCATATTCGGTGAAGGCCTTAACGCCGAAGCGCGGCGCTACATCGCAGACGAGAAACAGCAGCAGCGTGCTCTCGATCAGTCCCAGCGCACCGCCGCCAATGGTGTTGAGCGCGTTCAGAACCGGCAAGTCTAACACCTTGTCAATGCCTGCTGTAACAAGGTGAAGCAGCACAGACAGCACGAGGAAGCAGAGCACGAACACGAACGTTCGCACCACGCTGCCGAGCAGCGTGCGCACGGCGGCGAGCGCTGCATCACGCGCGGCAGAGCGCAGCGATTCGCGCACTCTCCCGTCAAGGTCGAAGTGCAGCAACTGCTTGAGAAGTCCCGTCACGGCAAGCGGCGAGGCATACTCCCCCTCTTCTTCCCCATCCGAAACGGCGGGTTCGGTCAGCACGCCGCTTTCCTCCCCTTCTGCCGCAGGAGACTGCTCCGAAGGCTGCGGGATCTCGCCCTCGGCATTCACGTCCCAGCTGCGGAACCATTCCTCCACGCCTTTTTCCGCGCGCGGCATCAAAAGCTCGGTCACGGGTTCTGTGAGAAGGTCGGTCAGAAGCGATGCGCCAATGAGCGCGATCAAGATGGCAGCGAGCGCCATGAAACTGCGGAAGAGTCCCCGCTTTGCACCGAACACGATGCCGAGCACCAACACGAGCGCGAAGGCCACATCGATCATAAGACCATTATTCACGTTCCTCGCACTCCTTTCAAGTCACAATTTGTAACATTTTTAGCGATTTACAGAAATCACGGAATATAAAGCCAGGCGGACGACGAGCCGACGAGCACCGCCGTACCGTCCGCGCGCATGAGTACCGAGCGGGCATATTCCGTCCCGTCAAGGCGCGCATATTCCTGAAGCTGTGCCGTATAAAGCACCAGACTGTCGCTGTAAAGCACGGCGATGTACTTTCCCGCCGCCGACAGCGAAAGGATCTCCTGATTGCTGTCAAGGCTTGCCATCTCGGTTCCGTCGGACGCGACCGTGACAAGCTTCAGCGTGCTTCCGGAGCGGTAGCGGCTCAAAAGCAGTACGGCAAAGCTGTCTCCGCCCATGCTCGAACCGCGCAGATAGGGATATTCATAGCGATAGCTTCCCGCAAGCGTTCCGTTCGCGGAAAAGAGCGTCAGCCCCTCGTCCGTCAGGCAGGAAAGCGTCCCCGCCACGCTGTCGAGCGAGAGAAGGAGCGAACCTGTCAGCGTATTGACAGAATCCGCCTTTTCGCTGCCGAGCGAGTAGATGTTCACCGTGTCGGCAAACGAGCCGCCCGACTCACCGAGCGTCACCGCTGCCATGCGCTTGCAGTCGCGCATGACGACCGCATCGATCACATAACGCTCTGAGGAATTGAAGGCGAACACCTTTTCACCCGAGGCGTCGTACACCGTGACGGCGGACTTATATCCGCTTTTTTCGGCATTCAGCGCCAGATAATCCGAGGGATTGACCGAAACCGACAGAATGCTTCCGCTGCACTCGCCGCTCATATCGCGCACAAGGCCGCCGGAGGAATAGAGCAGCAGCGTCTGCCCGCCGATGTCGTAGACCGCGGCGGTCTGTCCGCCAACGGCGATAGCTGGGTTGGTCAGCTTTACGCTCGTGCTGTCCACCACGTCGCCGCTGCTGCCGTAAACGGAAACGCCTGTTGTCGAGGCGACGATCAGGTGGTCGCCGAGCAGCGCAAAGGTGTTGCTGCGGTCATTGCTGAAAGAATAGAGCTCGACCTTGCCCTGCTCATCCTGCGTGACATTATTGTAGGAGAACAGGCGGCGCACACTGTCAAGGCCGCTCAGATCCTTCCACGCCGCGGCGACGACCACCGCCAGCACGGCAATGAGCACCAAAAACACCATCAATACGCGCTTCAGCCCGCTGCCGCGGCGCGGCGCGGCCTGGGAGCGGCGGATCTCCTCGCGGATATTCTCTTCCTCTCTTCGGTCAGTCATTGAGCCGTTCATCCTCATACCAAAGTTTCGTCATGTAGAGACCGCCGGGCGGCACGGTGGGGCCGGCAAGCGAGCGGTCGCCGGAGGCAAGGATCTCGGGAATGTCCTCCGCCGTGAGCTTTCCCTCGGCGGCGTAGAGCACGGTACCGGTGATGGCCCGTACCATATTATACAGAAATCCGTCCGCGCAGACCTTGAGCTCTAAAAGGTCGCCAGAACGCGACACGCGGCAGTAGTGCACGGTGCGTACGGTGGTCTTTGTCTCCGTGCCGACGGAGCGCACGGCCTTAAAGTCATGTGTGCCCTCAAAGGCGCGCGCCGCGCGATCCATCACCTCTTCATCGAGATGCTTGGGGTAAAAGTAGGCCCTGTTCACATAGAACGGATTTTTGATGCGCGAATTGTAGATGCGGTAGGTATATTCTTTTTTTTGACACGAGAGGATCGCGTTGAAATCCTCCGCCACCTCAAGCGCCTCGCGCACGACGATATCCTCGGGCGTGTGCGTGTTGATGGCAAAGGGAAGGCGCTCGACCGGAATGCGGGAATCGGTGTGGAAGTTGGCAATGTAGCGCTCGGCGTGCACGCCCGCGTCCGTGCGGCCGCAGCCGACGAGCTTCACATTCCCGCCACAGACCTTTGAAAGGCCCTTTTCCATCGTCTCGCAGACGCTTGAAACCGTTTTCTGCACCTGCCAGCCGTGGTAGGCCGTTCCGTTATACATAAGCTTGAGGGCAATGTTTCGCATAAAAGCGTCCTTTCTCAGCGCAGCACGATGACCGCGGCCACAAGCGCGGCATAAAATGCCAGCACCAGGTAATCGCGCGTCTGATAGCGCAGCACATTGAGCTTCGTGCGCCCCTCGCCGCCGTGGTAGCAGCGGCACTCCATGGCGGTCGCCAGCTCGTCGGCGCGGCGGAAGGCGCTGACAAAGAGGGGCACGAGCAGCGGCACGAGCGCTTTGGCGCGCTGCATGAGGCTGCCGGTCTCAAAGTCGGCGCCGCGCGCCTTCTGCGCGGACATGATCTTGTCCGTTTCCTCAATGAGCGTGGGGATAAAGCGCAGCGCAATGGACATCATCATCGCCAGCTCGTGCACGGGGAGCTTGATGGCCTTGAGGGGGTTCAGCAGGTTTTCCAGGCCGTCCGTCAGGCGGATGGGCGAGGTCGTATAGGTGAGCAGGAACGTACCCATGATCAAAAGCGTGATGCGCAGCATCATCGTGACGGCCGCGCGCACGCCCTCGATCGTCATGCGGAAGATCCAGAAATGCCAGATCTCCCTACCGGGTGTATAGAAAAGGTTCAGCACCGCCGTGAAGGCGATGATGAACAAAACGGGCTTGAGCCCCTTGAAGAGCGCCTTCACGCTCACGCGCGAGATGCGCACGGCAACCACGAGCGTCAAAACAAGCAGGCCGTAGGCAAGATAGCTCTTCGCCGTAAAAAGCGCCACGATGTAGAGCACGGTGACAAGGAGCTTGGTGCGCGGGTCGAGCTTATGGGCGAGCGTGTCGCCGGGGAAATACTGTCCAAGCGTGATGTCCTTCAGCATTTTTTGCCGCCCCCTCTCTTGAGCGCGACGAGCTCTTTGCTCAACTCGTCGACGGTGTAAACATCGGGCGAGATGGCAAGTCCTCTTTCGCGCAGCGCCATGGCGATGCGCGTGACCTGCGGCACGTCGAGTCCCGCGCTCATCAGCTCGTCGCCGCGGGCAAAGACCTCGCGCGGCGAGCCGCTCATGAGCACATGGCTGTCGGACAGGACAACGATGCGGTCGACGTTTTTCGCGATCTCCTCCATGCTGTGGCTCACAAGCACAACGGTCGTGCCGCGCTCGCGGTGGAACGCGCGAATGTTGGCAAGCAGTTCTTCCCTGCCCTGCGGGTCAAGTCCCGCGCTCGGCTCATCGAGCACGAGCACTTCGGGTTCCATCGCAATGACGCCCGCGATGGCCACGCGGCGCTTCTGTCCGCCTGAGAGGGCGAAGGGCGACTTTTCCAGAAGGTCTTCCGAAAGGCCGGCAAAGCGCGCGGATTCGCGCACACGGCGGTCGATCTCTTCTTTGGAAAGACCCATATTCGTCGGGCCGAAGGCAATGTCACGGTAGACCGTTTCTTCAAAGAGCTGATACTCCGGATACTGGAACACAAGACCCACGCGGAATCTCACGTCCCGGATCTTCTTGGGATCTGCCCAGATATCCTTCCCGCCGAGCAGGATGCGGCCAGTGGTGGGCTTCAAAAGGCCGTTTAAGTGCTGGATCAGCGTCGATTTGCCGCTGCCCGTATGGCCGATGATCCCGAGGAATTCGCCGCGATAAATATCAAGCGACATATCCTGCACCGCACTGCGGCAAAAGGGCGTGCCCGCGCCGTAGGTGTGCGTCAGATTTTCTACACGAATGATCTCTTCCAAGGTTCTGTCCTCTTAGGTAAAATTTTTCATAATGGCGTCCGCGCACTCCTTCACGGTGATCGCGTCCGTCGGCACGTCCATCCCAGCCTCGCGCAGGGAAAAGAGCAGCGATACCGTGTCAGGCACGGCAAGGCCGATGTCTTCAAGCTCCTTTTTGCGGGTAAAGACCTCGCGCGGCGTGCCGTCCATCACGACAAGGCCGTCGTTCATCACGATCACGCGGTCAGCATGCTCGGCTTCGTTCATGTGGTGGGTGATGAGCACCACAGTGATGCCCTGCTCGTAGTTGAGCTTTTCCACCGCCGCGAGCACCTCGCGCCGGCCCACGGGGTCGAGCATGGCGGTCGCCTCGTCGAGCACGATGCACTCCGGCTCCATCGCGAGTACACCCGCGATGGCAATGCGCTGCTTCTGTCCGCCGGAGAGAAGGTGCGGCGCGTGCTTGACATACTGCGACATACCGACCGCCTCGAGCGCGTCGTCCACGCGCTTGCGGATCTCCTCGCTCGGCACGCCCAGATTCTCGGGCGCGAATGCGACGTCCTCTTCGACGACGTTTGCGACGATCTGGTTATCCGGGTTCTGGAACACCATGCCCACGCGCCTGCGGATCTCAAGCAGGAGTTCTTCGTTGCTCGTGTCCATGCCCTCGACGTAGACCTTGCCGCCGCTTGGCAGCAGGACTGCGTTGAAGGTCTTGGCGAGTGTCGATTTGCCGCTGCCGTTGTGCCCCAGCACCACGACGAAGCTGCCGCGCTCGATCTCTATATTCACGCCGCGCAGCGCGCGCGTATTGCCCTCCCCCTCCGCGCCGGGATAGGTAAAGGCGAGGTCCTGTGTTTTTATCATTTCCATATCGGTGCGTTTCCTTTTGTTTATTCGCTGAACCAGCGGCCCGTCGCGCCGCAGGGCAGCGCAAGCCCCGTTTCCGTCACGGGAAGGCCGAGCTCGTCCCACGTGACCTTGCCGCCGTACTTTTCCGCGACCAGCAGGTGCAGCATGTAGCCGAGCACCGAGGGGGCAAGCCCCGTCGTATACGAGTTGATGATAACGAACAGCGGCTTATCCGACAAAACCTGCGAGCAAAGCTTTACGAAGGGGAACAAATTGTCCTCCAGCTTCCACACTTCCCCGCCGGGGCCGCGGCCGTAGCTCGGCGGATCCATGATGATGGCGTCGTACACCTTGCCGCGGCGGATCTCGCGCTCGACAAACTTTGCACAGTCGTCGATGATCCAGCGCACGGGCGCGTCGCCAAGGCCGCTGACGCGCGCATTCTCACGCGCCCAGTTGACCATGCCCTTCGCCGCGTCCACATGGCAGACCTGCGCGCCCGCCGCCGCACACGCGACCGTCGCGCCGCCGGTATAGGCAAAAAGGTTCAGCACGCGGATGGGACGATCCGCATTTTTGATTTTTTCGCGCGCAAAATCCCAGTTGACGGCCTGCTCGGGGAAAAGCCCCGTATGCTTGAAGTTCATGGGCTTGACCTGGAATTTAAGATCCTTGTAGCCCACGACCCAGCTCTCCGGCAGCTTGTCCTTATCCCAATGTCCGCCGCCGGAGGACGAGCGGTGATACCGTCCCTGTGCGTTGCGCCAGCCGCGATTCGTGTGCGGCGTCTCCCAGATCGCCTGAGGATCCGGTCTCACCAGAATTTGCTTTCCCCAGCGTTCGAGTTTTTCTCCGCCGCCGCAGTCCAGCAGCTCATAATCTTCCCAACCGTCCGCGATCCACATACACTTTCTCCTTTGCCGCATGGGCATACTTGTTCATAATAATCAATGTATTATACTACGCACGAGATTGAATAGTCAATGTATAAATCATGAACGATACTTTATTTAAGAGTTCCGCTTCTTTTACCATGGACTTTGCTGCGCATCTGTGCTATGCTGGCGGAAACGATACAGGAAAGCCGGTCTTTTTTCATGGATAAATTGCTTTTGCACTCCTGCTGCGCCCCCTGCTCGGTCTATTGCGTAGACACGCTGCGCGCTGAGGGCATCGAGCCCACCTCGCTCTGGTTCAACCCCAATATCCACCCCTGGACGGAATACGACGCGCGCCGCCGCACGCTGCTCGAATACGGCGAAAAAGAGCATCTTGCTGTGCATATTTTAGAGGATTACGGCCTGCGCGACTTTGTCCGCGCCGTGAGCGCCGACATTGACCATCGCTGCGCGCACTGCTACACGATCCGCCTCGGTACGGCGGCCAAATATGCCGCCGACCACGGCTACGACGCCTTCACCTCGTCACTGCTCATCTCTCCCTATCAGGATCACGAGCTTTTAAAGGCTGTTGGCGAGACGATGGGCAAGAAATACGGTGTTCCCTTCTATTACCGCGACTTTCGCCCCGGCTTCCGCGAGGGGCAGAACAAGGCGCGTGAGATGGGGCTTTATATGCAGAAATACTGCGGCTGCATCTTCTCTGAAGAGGACCGCTACGAAACGAAGATCGAAAAGGCAAAAAAGCGCTACGCCGAAGAATAAGTGAATTGCAAAAGACAAGACCCGTTGGAGCATCCAACGGGTCTTGTTTCATTCCGCGGCGATCAGTGCGTCGTGTACGATCCGCAGCGCGCGGTCGGATTCCTCGCGCGGCACAAAAATGCTCAGAAAACGCTCGCCGGTAACGACAGCGGAAACACTCACGCCGCTGCGTGCAAGCGCGGCGGCGGCTTTGTGCTCGTATGCGCTGTCCGGCAGCGCGCCGCCCACCGCCGTGATGACCGCAAGCTGCGAGCGGTCGCTTTTTTTCTGCGTCACGCCGGTGATGGGGCCTTCCTCCCCCGCCTTGCAGACAACACTGCCTTCGCTCTTCTCCCCGCATGATCTCACCACGATGGGAACGCCGCCCGCCTGCGCAAGCGCGACGCTGCGGTCATGCAGCACCTGTGCGCCCTTCTGCGCGAGCAGCAGCATGTCGTCATACGAAATGCGCGGGCGGCGCACGGCATTGGGACAAATGCGCGGGTCAGATGAAAAAATGCCGTCCACATCGGTATAGATGTGCAGCGCATCGGCGTGCAGCGCCGCTGCAAGCGCCACAGCGCTTGTGTCAGAGCCGCCGCGTCCGAGCGTTGTGATATCCCCTGCCTTGTCGATCCCTTGAAACCCCGCCGCGACCACGACGCGCCCACGCCCCAGTTCCCGTTCCAGACGTGCAAGACCGATGTGCTCGATCCGCGCGCTCGTATGCGCGCCGTCCGTCTCGATGGGGATCTGCCAGGCACAGAGCGACACAGCGGGAACGCCGATGGACTCGAGCGCCATCGCGCCGAGCGCGGCGCTCATCTGCTCCCCCGCAGAGAGCAGCATGTCAAGCTCGCGCGGCGAGGGCGCGGCACTCATCTCCTTTGCCTTTTGCAGCAGTTCGTCCGTCGTATCTCCCTGCGCGGAGAGGACGACAAGCACCTCATCGCCCCTGTCAACGTTTCCATTGACGATCCGCGCCATGCGCAGAAGATGCTCGTGATCGCGCACGGAGCTGCCGCCGAATTTCTGTACGATCAGGCTCATCAGAACCACTTCCAACAAAAAATGGATTGGCAGCACGCCATAGCAGCAGCCGCCAATCCAGCGTATGAAATTGTATGAGCCGGGGTGATTCAGGCCGCGAGGATATCGAAGCGCACCACGCCCTCGAGCGACATGGCATGCGCCATCATCTCCTCGATGGATTCCTGCATCTCCGACGTTTCGGCAGAGATCGTCACCGCGGCGCAGCCGTTGGTGGGAATGCTCTGGTTGATGGTCAGAATATTTGCGCCGGAACCGGCAAAAATAGAAAGGACATTGGACAATACACCGGGGTTGTTCTTGAGCATCGCGTAGAACGTGATGATGCGGCCGGTCTTCATGTCATTGAAAGGGCGCACCGCATCGCGGTACTTATAAAATGCGCTGCGGCTGATGCCGACGGCACGGGCGGCGTCGCCCGCAGTGCGCACCTCTCCGGACTGGAGCATGCGCTTTGCCTCCGCCACCTTGATAAAAATTTCCGGCAGAGCATCTGCCGAGACCAGATAAAACTTTGTTGCAGGCGCCATAATTGTTTCTCCTATACGGTCATCTGTCTTTATATGGCAGGATTTTAGCATATCCCGATTGATAATGCAACATTTTTTCAAAGAGAGGAATGCAAAACTTGAATGAAAACACGCTCCGGCGCTTTCTGCTGCTGACACTCACGGCGTTTGCGGGTGCGGCGCTTTTCTACTGTCTTTTCCGCTATCTTCTGCCCTGGTGTCTGCCGTTTCTGCTGGCATTTCTGATTGCATCGCTGCTGGAACCGCTCGTGCTGCATTTGCAGCGGCGGCTGCGCTTCCAGCGCAGCTTTTCCGCGCTGATCCTAACGCTGACGCTTCTCTTTCTCCTCGGAGGGCTGCTGTCGCTCCTGTGGTCCACGCTGCTCGCGCAGATGAGTGCGCTGCTCTCCGCCGCCCCGGCGTTTTTCGACGCGATCCCAGCTGCGGCGAACGATCTTCTTTCCCGGCTGGAGCGCTTCAGCGCAGCAAGCCCCGAATGGTTCAGCCGCTTCCTGCACGAGCAGTTTTTACAGGTCATAACGGACGCCGACAGCCTGCTGCGCGCACTGTCTGAGCGGGCGGTCGGTGCGCTCACCGCAGCGGCAGCGACGCTGCCCGGCAGCGTGCTTGCAGTCGCAACCTGCGTACTGGCGCTCTTTTTCACCGCCGCTTCGTATCCCGAGCTTTGCTCGGCACTTGAGCGCAGCATACCGCAGATCGCCATGCAAAAACTCCTTCGCCTGCGCGACGGCGTGATGCGCTCGCTCGCACGGTGGCTGCGCGCGCAGGCGACGCTGTCTCTTATCACATTTTCAGAACTTCTGGTGGGCTTTCTTCTCATTCGTCAGCGCTATTCCCTGCTGCTCGCCTTCCTCATCACACTGCTCGACGCGCTGCCCGTCTTTGGCACGGGAACGGCGCTTGTGCCGTGGGCGCTTGTCACACTGCTGTTTGGCTTTCCGCCCCGGGCGATCGTTCTGCTTGCGCTCTACCTCTGCACGCTCATCACGCGCAACACGCTTGAGCCACGGCTGCTCTCCGCGCAGGCGGGACTGCCGCCGGTCGTGTCTCTTTTTGCAATGTACCTCGGCTACTGCACATTCGGTATCGCAGGAATGGTGCTCTTCCCCTTTTTTCTGCTGCTGCTTTCGCAGATCCGGAATACGCGCCCGGAAAAGGCATAAAAAAGAGAACGACGGATCGTCGTTCTCTTTTTTATGTCAATGCCCCGTATTACCGCTGTTGAGCAGCCAATCGAGGAACTGTCCGTTGTCACCGCTTGCGCTCTCGCCTGCGGTACCCGTGTTGTCACCGGGCGTCTGCGTGCCGCCCTCACCGCCGTTGCCGGTATCATCCGGAGCGTCCGGATCCGGCGTAGGCTCAAGCGGCGTTGTATGCGTAGTACACATACCGCTGTACATGAGGTCGCTGTATAGCTGCACCGTGCCGCTGTTCGTGCGCACCGGCTCGCCCGCGGGGATCGCCGAAATGAGCCCCTCCGCAAGCTGTGCCTGATACGTTGCCTGCATCGCCGCGCTGAGGGGCGTTGTGAGCAGCTCACGCGTATAGCCCCAGCCGGCGCTGACGTTCGGCTGGCTCAGATCGAGCACATAGGCCGTCGTGATATTCGGGCAGTAGTCGGAAGCAAGCATGCCGGAGTCTGCACAGACCGTCACGCTGATGTGCGCGTCGCAGGACAGCTTTGGCGCATAATCCTTTGCAACCTTGACCGTCTGCGCGGGGCAGCCGGAAGATGCCAGCAGTCCCGTCTGCGTGCAGACCGTCACGCTGACCATATCGCCGCTGCCAACGTCAAAGTCCTTGTTGGGCAGCCCCTCGTGGACCTTGCTCATAAAGGTCTTCCAGAGCGTGGCGGCAGGGTTGCCGCTCGCCACGATGCGCGTCGGCGTATCGTAGCCGACCCAGACCGCCGCCGTATAATACGGCGTGTAACCGACGAAGTAACGGTCGTTGTTGCTGTTGGTCGAACCTGTCTTACCGGCGATGGTCATGCCGGAGAAGTTTGCACCCGTACCCGTACCGTTGCGCACAACGTTTTTAAGCAGCTCGTTCATCGAATAGGCAGTGCTTTCCTTCATCGCAGCATGAGACTCGCTCTTATTGTCCAGAATGACATTGCCGTTGTGGTCGCGCACTTCGGTGTAGGTGCGCGGCGTTGTGTAAATGCCGCCGCGGGCAAAGGAGGCATAGGCCGCCGCCATCTCGCGCGTGGTCACGCCCTTGGAAAGGCCGCCGAGCGCCAGTGCGCCCGCCGCCGTCAGATCATCGTTTGTCAGCGTCGAGAAGCTGAGTTTCTCGGTCATGAACGCGTAGGACGCGGGCAGCGTCAGCTTCATGGCCGTGCGCACCGCCGTGGGGTTCGACGAATTGCGGATGGCGTCTTGCAGCGTCATAATGCTGCGATAACCTGAGTAGGCGTTCACCGGCCAGATGCTGCCGCCGAGCATTTCAACGGGATAGTCGTCGATGACGCTCGCGGGCGTGATGACGCCGTCGTCCAGCGCGGGCGCATAGACGCTCAAAGGCTTGATGGCAGAACCGCACTGACGCACAACGGTCGAATAGTCGAGCAGGAAGCGGCCCTCTCGCTCGCCCACACGACCCGCAACGGCCACGATGTCGCCCGTCGTATTGTCAATGATCGTTGCGCCGGACTGAAGCTGCTGGCCCTTGGAGGACGTATAGTTCAGGTTATTGCGGTCGGCATAGACGCTTTCCACGATGGACTGCACTTTGGGATCGACCGTGCAGTAGATGGAGTAGCCGCCGGTGTAGAGCAGGTCCTTTGCGACCTTCTCATCATAGCCGAACTGTTCGTGCATATCGGCGACGATGTCGTTGAACATGCGCTCAACAAAGTAGGAGTCATACTCCGTGCTCGAGGCGGTATCCACCCTGCTTGCAACCCCCGCAGAAGGAACAAAACCCGGATCCCAGGAGAAGACGAGCGGCTCGACCTTTGCCTGCTCATACTCTTCGTCGCTGATCTTGCCAAGCTCGTGCATCTTATAAAGAACGGTAAGCTGGCGCTCCTTGTTCTGCTCGCGGTACCAGTCGCCGCGCGACGGGTCATATTTATAGGGAAACTGCGTGATGCCGACGATGGACGCAGCCTCGGCGATCGACAGCTCGCCGACGGTCTTGCCGAAGTAGCTCTCCGCCGCGGCCTCAATACCGTTGCAGCCGTTGCCGAAGTAGACGAGGTTCAGGTAGGTCTCGAGGATCTCGTCCTTCGAATAATTCTTCTCGAGGCGCAGCGCACGGAAGATCTCCCTCACCTTGCGCTTGATGGTCACCTCGTTGTCGCCGGTCGTGTTTTTGATGACCTGCTGGGAGATCGTCGAGCCGCCGCGCGTCGAGCTGCCAGTGAGCTTGCCAAGAATGGCCTTCGCCGTGCTCTTCCAGTCTACACCGTGGTGGCTTTCAAAACGCTCGTCCTCAATGGAGATGAGCGCTTCCTGCACGTGCTTGGGAATATCGTCGATGCTGACGAGCGTGCGGTTTTCCACGCCGTGGAGCTTCGTCAGCTCCACCCACTCCCCGCTCGTCTTGTCCTGATAGTAGACCGTCGAGCTCTGCTTGAGCGTGTAGGCTGAGATATCCACATCAAGGTCAAGTGACGTGTGGACATAGATCATAAAGATGGCGAAGAACATCAAACATGTGGTAAGGCCGATGGCCAGAATGGTGCCGATGACCTTCTTGGCTGTTCCGCCTTTCTTCTTGTGCGCCTGATGCGTCTTTGCCTGTGCGTGCTGTCTTTGGGGCGTCTGGTTTTCTGCGCGGTTTTCTTCCATAAAGCGCCTCCTCCTTTGCGATAGAAATATGCGCAAGCGCGCATAGCCGATTTTCAATAGTGATACAGAATATAGTATAGCACGGCTGTCAAGTGGTGCGTATCTTGTCTTGCATTTTTGCAAAAAGTGCGGTATAATGCACTCACAAAATCACAGGAGGTGTTCCCCCATGAACGATGAGTTCGGCCCCAATTTCGTCACGCTGACCGATGACGAGGGCAACGATATAGAGCTGGAATACGTCGACGCGCTCGAGCATAATGGCACGACGTATATGGCCTTCTT
>DPGF01000094.1:0-1950 GCA_003522105.1 Oscillibacter sp. | reverse complement strand
ACCTCTTCATGGAGCAGATCCTCGCCGACGAAGAATAAAAATCTTCGATTGCGACGGATTTTTCCCCACGAATTGCGATAAACTGAATTTGCCCTGCGGGGTGCGTGATAAGTTCTTTTTAAACCCACATTTCGTCATAAGGGACGCTGGTACGTTCCGGTGGTTTGCAGGCCTCCCGGCTGCCTTTTGCGGCTGGACGTTGGAAGCAATAAAGCCGGACAGAGGTGACCCACCTGTCCAGAATGGTGCAGGTTTTGACGGGGCTTACACGGCCGCTGCGGGGCATCTTTTTATCTTTCCACGGTTTGCACAAATTTAAGTTTCTATTTTCTACATTGCATTAGACGAAAAATCCGTGCATTTTGTTCGCGTTTCCTGTAAAATATTTTTAACAACTCAATCATTGTTTGTAGCTGCAACGTAGTGCTTCGCGCACGGGCTGTACGGTCGTTTCCCTTTTTATCGGGAGTCGGCACGGTCTGTGTGAGGAGCGCTTTTTTCTTTCCCCCTGCGCTGGCGCAATTCGCATCGGGAAAAGGCAAAAGAAAAAGGAGGAGCAACATTATGAAACTTGTCACCAACGGTCGTCTCATCACCCGCAACGCAGATGCACAGGGCTATTACGAGCACGGCGCAGTCGCCTTTGAGGGGACGAAGATCGTCGAAGTCGGCGAAGAGGCGGCGCTGCGCGCAAAATATCCCGGCGCCGAGATCATCGACGCCAGGGGCGGTGTCATCATGCCCGCGTTCATCAACGCGCACACGCATATCTACTCCGCCCTCGCCCGCGGCCTTTCCATCGTCGGCAACAATCCGACGAACTTCTACGAAGTGCTCGACGGCACATGGTGGGCGATCGACCGCCATCTGATGATGGACGGCACGCGCGCCTCCGCCACCGCGCTTTACATCGATTCTATTAAGCAGGGCGTGACGACGATCTTCGACCACCACGCCTCTTACGGTGAGATCCCCGGCACGCTGCACACCATCGCCGAAGAGAGCAAGCGCCTGGGCCTTCGCTCCTGCCTGTGCTATGAGGTCTCAGACCGCGACGGCGAGGAGAAGTGCCTTGAGGCCATCCGGGAAAACGCCGACTTCATCACCGAGTGCGAAAAGCACAAAGATCCCATGCTCGCGGCAATGTTCGGCGGCCACGCGCTCTTCACCATTTCGGATAAGACCTTTGATCGCATGGTCGAGGCCAACAACGGCCGCACGGGCTATCACATTCACGTATCTGAGGGCATGAACGACGTGTACGACTCCCTCCAGAACTACGGCCGCCGTCCCGTGCAGCGCTTGCAGGATCACGGCATTCTCGGCCCCAAGACCATTCTCGGCCACTGCATCCACGTCAACACCGCCGAGATGGATCTCATCAAGGAGACCGGCACGATGGTCGTAAACAACCCCGAGTCCAACATGGGCAACGCCATCGGCATCTGCCCCGTGCTCCAGCTCTACAAGCGCGGCATCCTCCTTGGCATGGGCACCGACGCTTACACGAACGACATGCTCGAATCCCTCAAGGTCGCCCTCTGCTCGCAGCGCAGCCAGAACTGCCTGCCGAACGTCGGCTGGTGCGAGGTGACGGACATGCTCTTCAAGAACAACGCGAAGATCGGCGAAAGATACTTCCCTGACACGCTCGGCGTTTTAAGACCCGGCGCGGCAGCGGACATCATCGTGATGGACTACAAGCCCTTCACGCCGTTTTCCGACGCGAACATCGACGGGCACATGATCTTCGGCATGACCGGCCGCCAGGTTGAGACCACCATCGCCGCCGGCAAGGTCCTCATGCTCGACCGCCAGCTTGTCGGCATCGACGAGGAAGCCGAAAATGCGCACATTCTTGAAGCCGCCAAGAAACTCTGGGGCGAGCTGAATCACAGAACCTATTAAGCAAGCGGGAGGAAAAAGTAATGTCTGAAAAAATGTATCCCA
>DPGF01000047.1 GCA_003522105.1 Oscillibacter sp. | reverse complement strand
GTGAGCCGCTTCGTCCTTTTTGTCGTGGCAACGAGAACATTCGTGCCAGTGGTTTGTAGAATCGTATTTCCAATCAGAACCATATGCATGACCGAGAGCAGTATTCATCGCTACGAAGGTATCTGTTGTGCTGATTGCACCGCAGGAGCAGCTCTTGAAATATACTGCGTTGTGTGTGCAGTCAGCAGGGGTTTTAAGTGCTTCCGGTTTTACAGTTTCCTGATTGTAGGTGTGCGTATGTGGAGCGTTCTTATAGGTCGCTTTCACACTTACTGTACTTGCAGGCATTGTAAAGGTTGTGGTTGCGCTGTTTGCGTCTGCAAGGGTAATGCCGCCGCTTACAACTTCCCACTTATCAAATACCTTGCCGGTCGGAGCTGCATTTGCAGTCAGGGTAACAGCTGTACCTTCTGCCGCTTTGCTGATTTCGCTTCCTGCGCCAATTGTAGCTTTGCCGTCCGTAACGGTGATGGAATACTCTTTACTCTCCCAGATTGCATAGAAGGTAGTATCCGAGCTTACTTCATAGGTTGTGCCGGAAATAACCGAACCGTAGGCGCTCGTCGCCCAGCCCTTGAACTGCTTACCGGCAGGAGCAGTGAAGCCGTTTGCAGGGAGCATGTATTCACCGGAAACACCGGTTACATTTGCCATTGTGCCTGTACCGCCGTTAGCGTTAAAGCTTACGGTGTAGGTCGTGACCGGGACGGTGTAGTTCACCGTGAACTTCTCGCTCAGATACCTTTCACCGTTCAAAGTTACTGCCATACGGTAATCGCCGGCTTCCAAATTCTTGATGTCCCCCCCGGTGTAATAGTTGGAGGCACTGACGCTGTACTCATAGGGGGACGCCGTGGAAGCTGTGATCGGCTGGGGAGCAATGGATCTATACCCGTATGGATCGTTTTCTTTCCCGACCTTAACATACTCGAAGTATTCAGCCGAGCCATCCGGTTTTACCGCCGTTTGGAACGCAATCGTACCTTTTGAGTCGTCCGTTCTTTTGAACACCGGCGCTCCGACAAACGGGCTGTGCATCGCCGTTACGGTGACATTCTTGCCGGGAACGGTGAAGGAGTTGCTCGGTGAGGTCGGGTTGGTGATCTCCACATCCGAAGAGGTCCACTTCTGGAAGGGAATGAGCATCTCGTCATTACTCTTCTTTTCATAGGGCGTGATGTTCACCGTGTCGTTCACAAGGAACATACCGCTGCCCATTTTGTTGGGGACACCGGGACCGGTGAGATCGCCATTCTCGACCCTCACCGTATAGGGTGTGCCCTTGCGGTAAGAGGCGTAGCAGTTGGTCGTATCCACATTGATTGCGTAGTCTGTGTCGCTGAGGCTCGCTCCTTTGTAGACGGCACCGCCGGGGTAACTGGAATGGGTGGCGTGTTTTTTCCATTGGACCTCCATCTCGCCGACCTTGGTCAAGATCGCAGTTCCCATAGGATAAACACCGAAGCTGTATCCATCATCCTTACCGGCCTTTGTCACGTCGATCTTAATCGTGCCGTTGGTTTCGATGATCACATTTTTTTCTGCACGCAGACCGTTGCAGTTACCACCGCCTGTCGTATTGTACGGCGTAGCACAGGTGATGTCCACGGAGGCACTTTCGGAGATGGTGATGTTTTCCTTCGCGTAAATGCCGTAGGCTCTCTCGTAGGTGCTCGTGGCGTTGTTTGTCATGTTGATAGTCACTTTGGCATCGCCCGTGATCGCCACATTGCCGGTGGTATAGCTGGCAGATAAACCGGTCTCGATGCCGATTGCGTCATTGCCGCCGCTTAATGTGTTGGTAATTGAGAGCGTGCCGCCGCTTTCCGAAGTAATGGTTATATCGCCGCCTACATCATTTGTAAGGCTACCATTGATGGTATTCGTGCCGATCAGTACGACGGTGATATCAGTACGACCGACTCCGCCCACCGTGATTCCTTTTCCGTTGTAGTCTTTCAGCGTCAGCGTGCCGGTGCTGGGTGCATACGCGGCGTTGTAGTCTGTTGGGGTGCCGCTGAAGCTGCTGGCAGAATCGCCGTTTCTGTAATAAAGTCTGGTTGAATTGTAAAAGTTTATACCTCCGTTAACATAAACGTTGCTTGCATCCGGAGATGCCGCCAGCGCCGTGGTGGGGAGCAGCGAGAGCAGCATCACAAGCACCAGCAGGATGCTGACGATGCGACTTCGTGTGTTTGTTTTTGTCATATTATCATCTCCTCCTTCAATATCATTTTGAAAATTTGTCTATGCATTTTGTGTTGTCTGATTTAAACACTGTCGATCACCGAAGCAAAGTAGTTTTCGGATACCGAACCGAAGAGAAAAGCGTCTATCAGACCCTCGCGCTTTGCCTGCCGTACCTTTTCGGTCAACTCTCCGTCTGTATCGTCATCCACAAAGAGAATGACCCGGCAGTTTTCCGTGTTCCGTTTTACCTTGTCACGGATTGCCATTCGTTCATTGAACATCCATGGCGAATACGCCTTGACCTCCATTAAAAGCACATCCGGTCGATGCGTTTTGCACCACTCGGCGGTTGCGTCCGGCGACTCGGAGATTACAACCTGACAATCGTCCAATTTTTGCATCAGCATTCGCTCCATGGTGTGCGCATGGATATCGCTCTGAATGTCCAGAACGATTTTTTTCATCATTCATCACCACCTTCTAAAAGCACAACCCTTATCTTACAGTATCTATTGTACGGATTTTTTGGCGCTTGTCACTGGCACTTGTGCCAGTAACAGAAGAAAAATCTCGATTTTTTCAAAAAATTTTTGCCTTTTGGGCGCAAAAAACCCCTTGACCATACAGCCAAGGGGTTCAGTTTTGCTTATTCGTCTTTTAAGGTAGTTACCATGAGTTTGTTTTCAATGGCGGTTGCAACCAGTGCTTCTCTGCTTTCAAAGCCGCCCTTTTCCACCATATCGTCCAGGTTCCAGCGAACGCCGTTTTTGGAAATGCCCAGCTTATCGGCAATTTCCTGATAGGTAAAGCCCTTTATATAAAGCCGCAGAATGTCTAACTGCCGTGGCGAGAAGGCATCGGACATCGTACCCTCCATTTCAATGGCCGGAGCGATATCGGGGAATACCTTTTCGCCTGCCAGGGTGCGCTTTACCACGCTCATCAGTTCCTCTGTGCCGTGGTCCTTATACCACAGGCTGTCGGCAGCACCCATTTTGGCTCTTTGCAAAACTTCGGGATCGACAAGCGAGGTAGCCACAACGATTTTGATTTGCGGAAAAACCTTTTTGATGCGCTCTGCGGCGGCAAGACCGGAGTGCTTGCGCTGCGTCTGCACATCCATAAGGACGAGCTTTACGGTGGCGTCGCAATGCTTTTCCGCTTCAAAGGCGTCACGGAAAACGCCGACAAGATGAAACTCGCCGTCTGCAGCAAGACGATCGACAAAGTGCTTTTGGATGTATAAATCATCCTCTACAAGTATGGTGTTTATCATAGGCTGATCTCCTTTGCGGGAATCGTAATCAGAAGAGCAAATCGTGGATTGTGCGAAATATGCATTTCACCGCCGGAGCTTTCAATACTGCGGCGAAGCGTTGACAGTCCGCTGCCTTCCTTTATCGGCTC
>DPGF01000070.1 GCA_003522105.1 Oscillibacter sp. | reverse complement strand
CAAGAGGTCAGCGGTTCGATCCCGCTTATCTCCACCAGAAAGACCACAACGGAAGTTGTGGTCTTTCTTTTTGCTTTTTTGAAACGGAAGTTGTGTCCGCTTTGAAAAGCATCACGTTCCGCTCATCAGCTGCGCCAGAAGTTCCATGAGCTTTGACTTGACCACAATGCCGCCGGTCATATTTTGCGACAGGATACCGTCGCACAGCGGGGAGAACGCTGCGCTCCACCATTGGAGCGTGTTTTGCCCGTGCACGGCACAATAAAGCAGCATCACTGCAAGGCCAATCATCAGAGAAAGCTCCCATTTTGTCCATTTCATCAGAAAAACCGCCCATCTCAAAGAATTTGCTTTGAGTATGGACGGTTTTTGCGTTTCTTAAACAAATTCGGCAAAGAATGTTTCAATGCGATCGCCTTGCAGCACTTCGCATGCGTTGCGGCAGAGCACCTCATCGGAGAAAAGACCGAATACTGCGCTGCCGGAGCCGGTCATCGCCGCGCATGCGGCGCCGTTTTCAACAAGCGCGCGTTTGATCTCCTCGATGCGCTCCCGCTGCGCGTCAGGAAGCGCCTGCTCAAAAACGTTTTGCACGTTTGCACAGAGCGCGCCGCAATCGCCGCGCGCAATGGCGGAGAGCATCGCGTCCGTGTCGGGACGATCTGAGAGCATCACGCCGTCCACGCGCGCGAAGAGCGCGGGCGTGGAGATGGGGAAGTCCGGCTTGCAGACGGCGACAAAGCACTCCGGCGCGGGATTCAGAACGGTCAACTTTTCACCGCGGCCCTCGGCGAGCTGTGTGCCGCCGCAGATGCAGAAGGGAACGTCGCTGCCGATACGCGCACTGATCTGCTCGAGCCGCTCGTCCGTGAGCGCGGGGGAGACAAGATCGCGCAGTGCGCGCAGCACCGCCGCTGCGTCCGCGCTGCCGCCGGCCATACCGGCTTCAGACGGGATGCGCTTGGTGAGCGCGATGTCAATGCCGCCGCGGTAGTCCATGGCCTCGCAGAAGGCATTTGCCGCCTTGACGGCGAGGTTGCGTTCATCGCACGGCAGTTCCGCGCCCGCGATACGGCAGGTAATGCCCTTGTCCGTGAGCGTAACGGTCACATCGTCGTGGAGCGAGATGGTCTGCATGACCATTTTCATCTCGTGGTAGCCGTCATCGCGCTTGCCGAGAATGTCGAGCGTCAGGTTGAGCTTGGCGTAGGCGGGAACGCTTATGCTGCGCACGGGTTCCTTCACCGGCGCGTCGAGCGCCTTGCCGCAGTGGGGGCAGTAGGCAACGCTATCGCCTATGCGTCCGAGTGGCCTGCCGCAGTGCGGGCAGCGGTAGTAAAGTACCCCGATCACGATGGCAAAGAGCATGACCGCGATGCCGAGAATGACGAGCGGTATGCTGACGCTTGTGCCAACGCCGCTGAGCAGTGCGCCGGAAAGCAACAGCGGTGTTTGGAGTTTTTGAACCCTGCGATAATCCATCAGGGGCTTTTTGCCATTCATTGCGGCCTCCTTCTGCGCTCAGTGTTTCTTTTTCTTGTGCTGTATTTTCTTCTTCTGTTCGGGCTCCGGCTCGTTGGCGACCCATGCACCGCAGTGCGGGCAGCGCTTCGGTGTGCCACGGCCAAGGTGTTCGCCGCACTTGGGACAGCGGTAAAAGCGCCACCAGACGATGAGCGAAGCGCCCATCATCATAAGACCGATGAGTGCGGCGACATTGTTTTGAAATCCCCATGCGCCGACGAGGGAGACCAGCGCGCCGCCCCAAAGCAATACGTCCTGCCAGATCCTGGCTGTTTTCAAATCCATAATGAATCCTCCTGATGAGAAAAGCGCCGCAAGGCGGCGCTTTTCTGCAATGGTTGTAATTGATCAGCGGATCTTGCGCGCTTCCACATAGTAGCGCTTATCCTGTGCATGACCCATGGAGAAGGTCTTGCGGGGCAGAACGCCGTCTGTCATAACGGTCTTGAAGAGCTGCTCCTTGCCCATCGCGGGAAGCAGGAAGCCCATGTTGCCCTCCTTGGAGCCGAGCTCGCGGGTGACCTCATCGCCGTGGATGTAGTCGACCTCGCCGCCGAACTGCTTGAGGTACTCGTCGATGAAGGCCTGCAGCGTGCCGACGGCGAGCTGGACCTTCGGGTCGGGAACGGTGATGAAATCGTCGTGGCCGTTCCAGCAGACCTCGATGACGTGACCCTCGCCCTTGCCCTCATGGGTGTTGGGGTAGAACTTCTTGAACTCTTCCATGAACTTCTCATGGTCGACGCCGAAGAGCACACGGTGGATGGGCTCGAACTGGAGCGCATCGTCGTGGTTGTTCACGACCTCAACGAGCGCGTAGCGGGAGGGAAGCGCGAGGTATTCCTCGGGTGTCTTGCCCTTCTTCTGCTCTTCGTAACAGGCCTTGGCGGTGGCGAGGGAGTGGTTGCCGTCACCCACAGCGAAGAGGAGCGGTGCCACGCCGGAAACGCCGTACTTGCTCTTCATCGCCTCGTCGGTCGTAAGGCCGGTCAGCGCGTCGGCAACGGCGTCGATCTGTGCGTCGGAGAGCTTGAAGCCCTTGATGTGGCCGCCGTTCTCCATGAGGTCGAAGTCATAGACGGTCTCCATCGTGTCGGCAGCGGCGGTCAGCGGCTCGATGACAGTCTTCTCGGGGTCGTCGATCAGCAGCATGACGTGGGGCAGCTCGATGGGGGCGTTGCGGCGCACGCGGGCGCGCGGGGGGATACGATCGAGCACGGTGCCCTCGGTGGCGCGGATCAGCGCGCCGGAGCCGGGCGTGAAGTCGTACTGATCGAGGTCGATCATGCCGATGAGGCCGTGACGGATCTTACC
>DPGF01000098.1 GCA_003522105.1 Oscillibacter sp. | reverse complement strand
TCGGGAACCCTTGAGGACAAAAATCCTCGGGCGAAATGAATTCGCCCTGCGGCAAGGTTTTGCTGCGCAAAACGCTTGGACGTGCCACTCGGCACGGATTGACAAATTCATAAAAGTTTGTTACTGTATGAAAGCAGTTGCAATACAGCAGTTGGTGCTGATTAGGGCGAGGGTCCACCCGTTCCCATCCCGAACACGGAAGTTAAGCTCGCTTCTGCCGACAATACTTGGCTGGAGACGGCCCGGAAAGATAGGTAGCGCCAACACGAAAGAAGTCACTCATGCGAGTGACTTCTTTTTTTGTTTATTGCAGCCTTTTGATTCTAATTGAGAATAATCCTGCGGGAAAATTCCTGCTGATCCTGATGATTGGCAAATGAGGGACGTCGTGCTATACTCAAAATATAAACAAAAGACAGGAGGAAATCGCAATGAAGAACTTGAAGGTGCTGATGCTCAACGGCAGCCCGCATGCAAACGGCAACACGGCGGTCGCGCTGCGAGAAATGGAGAAGGTGTTCATGGAAAACGGCGTGGCGGTCGAAACGGTGCTCGTCGGCGACAAAGCGGTGCGCGGCTGCGCTGCCTGCAACGGCTGCAAGAAAACGGGTAAATGCGTCTTTGATGATGTGGTCAATGACGTTTCCCCCAAATTTGAAGCGGCGGACGGCCTTGTTGTGGCAAGCCCTGTTTATTACGCCTCCGCGAATGCGACGCTCATCGCCTGCCTTGACCGCCTTTTTTACAGTTCGTCGTTCGACAAGACGATGAAGGTCGGCGCGAGTATCGCCTGCGCGCGCCGCGGCGGCTGCTCGGCAACATTTGATGAGCTCAACAAGTATTTTGCGATCTCCGGCATGCCGATCGCGCCCAGCCAGTATTGGAACAGCATCCACGGCTGCACACCGGGCGAGGCAGAGGCCGATGAAGAGGGCAAGCAGACCATGCGTGCGCTCGCACGCAACATGATCTTTTTGATGCAGAGCATCGCGCTGGGAAAAGAGCAGTTCGGCCTTCCTGAGAAAGAGCCGCGCGTCTCCACGAATTTTATCCGATGAAGGGCGGGCAAATGGAACTATTCGTCAAGCACTTTTCCGAGCTCAGTGCGCAGGAACTGTTTGAGATCTATAAGCTGCGCGTGTCGGTCTTTGTTGTGGAGCAGAAATGCTACTATCAGGAGGTAGACGACGCGGACAAGGTAGCCTATCACGTCTGGCTGCGTGATGGGGACGGCATACAGGCCTATGCGCGCGTGCTGCCGTGCGGCGCGGCCTTTCCCGAAGTGGCCATCGGCCGTGTACTCGCTGTGAAGCGCCGCTGCGGTCTTGGCAGCAGGATCGTTGCCGCAGCCATTGATACGGCGAAGGAACGGCTGCACGCCGATACGATCACCATTGAAGCGCAGACCTATGCGCGCAAGCTGTATGAAAACTTCGGTTTCCGCCAAACGTCGGAGGAATTTTTGGAAGATGGGATCCCGCACATTCAGATGCAGCTTGTAATAACAGAATAAGAAAAGCTCCTCTCCAAAGGAGAGGAGCTTTTGCGATATCTTTTACTTGCGGCTGAACGGTGCGACGGCACGCTCGTGCTTTGTAGAATGTGCGATCGGAGCCATCGTGCGGTGCTCCTTAGGCGTGCGCAGATTGCGCCTGTTGATGAACGCGGGGGCAACCTGCGGGAACAGCGCGAGCGAAAGAACGTCCTCTTCGCTCCTGGCAAGATCCTTGAATTCCTCGCGGTACTTGGGAAGCTCCGGCTCCAGAAGGTCGGCGGGACGGCAGGTGATGACCTCCTCGGGCTTGATGCCGGCCTTGGCGCGGACATCTTCATTAACGGTGCCGGGCAGCTTGCCATATTCGCCGCGCAGCATGGCCTTGGATTCCTTGGGTACCATCTTGTAGCGCTCGCCGGTGATGATGTTCAGCACGGCCTGCGTACCGACGATCTGACTCGAGGGCGTGACCAGCGGGGGATAACCGAAGTCCTCGCGCACGCGCGGGATCTCGGCGAGCACATCGTAATACTTGTCCTCCTTGCCCGCCTGCTTGAGCTGGGAGATGAGGTTCGAGAGCATGCCGCCGGGCACCTGATACAAAAGCGTGTTCGTGTCGACATTCAGCACCTTCGGGTCGAGCGCGCCGCTTGCCTTGAGCTGCTCGGCCACCTTGCGGAAGTGAATGGCGGCCTCGCTCATCTTGTCGAGGTCAAGCCCCGTGTCGCGCACCGTGCCCTTGAGCGTAGCGACAAGAGATTCCGTTGCGGGCTGGGAGGTGCCGTTGGCGAGCGGGGAGAGCGCAGTGTCAACGATGTCGACACCTGCCATCGCGGCCATCAGATAGACCATGTCGCCCGTACCGCTCGTGTTGTGCGTGTGCAGATGAATGGGCATGTTGACCGTTTCCTTCAGGCGCTTGACAAGAGAGTAAGCGTCCATCGGCAGCAGGAGGTTGGCCATGTCCTTGATGCACAGCACATCGGCGCCCATCTGCTCAAGCTCGCGGGCAAGCTTGACGAAGTAGTCCTCGTTGTGAATGGGAGAAATGGTGTAGGAGAGCGTTGCCTCGACCTGTCCGCCGTATTTCTTCGTGGACTTGATGGCCTGCTCCAAGTTGCGCACGTCGTTGAGCGCGTCGAAAATACGAATGATGTCGATGCCGTTTTCGATGGACTTGGCGCAGAACTCGTCCACCACGTCGTCGGCATAGTGCTTGTAGCCTAAAATGTTCTGGCCGCGGAAGAGCATTTGCAGCTTGGTGTGCGGCAGGTGGGCGCGCAGCTGACGCAGCCGCTCCCACGGATCCTCGTCCAGAAAGCGCAGGCAGGCGTCGAACGTGGCGCCGCCCCAGCACTCAAGCGAGTAATATCCGATCGAGTCGAGAATTTCGCAGGCGGGGAGCATCTGTTCGAGCGTCATGCGCGTGGCAGCCTGCGACTGGTGTGCATCGCGCAGGATGGTGTCGGTGATGAGAAGAGGCTTGTTCGATAAAAATTCCATGGCGGTGTGAGGATCCTTTCTTAAAGTTATTATTCAGTTTAGCACAGCAGCGTGGACTTGGCAAGCGGCCTTTCGGTAATTATTTTTCATTTTTATCAAATGCTTCAAAAAAAGTGATGAATACGATAAAAATATCACATCGCTCGCGTCTGCGCTTGACGGCGGTGGAAGGATGTGGTAGGTTATAAACGCATTTTCCCTATGTTCGGGCGCGGCGGCACGCCTGATTTTTTGTTGTCCGGAGGATCCCACGATGACTTTTTTTGAACTGTTTCTCATCGGCATCGGCCTGTCGATGGACGCCTTTGCCGTGTCGATCTGCAAGGGGCTCTCCATGCAGAAGATCGACAAGAAATATACGCTCTGCATTGCGCTCTTTTTCGGCGGCTTTCAGGCGCTGATGCCGCTGCTCGGCTATGCACTTGGCAGCCGCTTTTCAGGCTATATCGAGCGCTTTGACCATTGGATCGCCTTTGTTCTGCTGGCGTTTATCGGCTTAAACATGATCCGCGAGAGCCGCGAAGAGGCGGAGGAGGAAAAGCCTTATACGGGCATCAACTTCAAAGAGCTTTTTATCCTTGCCGTTGCAACGAGCATCGATGCACTGGCGGTCGGCGTGACGTTTGCCTTTTTGCAGGTGGATATCGTGCCCGCCATTGCGATCATCGGCTGCACGACGTTTGTTATCTCGCTTGCGGGCGTATATGTCGGCAATGTGTTCGGTGCGCGCTACAAGAGCCGCGCTGAGCTGACCGGCGGCGTTATTCTGGTTTTGATCGGGCTGAAGATCCTGCTTGAGCACCTTGGTGTGATCGCGTTTTGAGGAATGATCTCCCCCTATCCTGCAACAAAAAGAGGGCTGCTTGAAGCAGCCCTCTTTTATGCAAGTGTTCAGCAGCCGCAGCCGGTGTTGCAGCCGCAGTTATTGTTGCAGCCGCAGCTGTTGCCGCAGCCATTGCCGCAGCCGCCGCAGGCAAAGATCAGGATGATGAGGATCAGGATCCACAGGCAGCAGCCGCCGCCGAAACCACAGTTATTGTTGCACATAAAACGAACCCCCTATGAAGATTGAAACCACCGGCGCGGCGGTCTCATTCCATAGTATGGAGGGGAAAGAAAAAGGTGTCAGCCGATGCGCGCGGAGCTGACCATTGCGCGGGAAGCGCGGTAGGCCGCATCAGAGAAAACGCCGCGGGCGATGAGCACATCGCTTAATGCGCCGCCGCCGTTTACGTTCGTTTCGAGCGCGTAATAGGAGAGATAGACCACATCGGCGCGCAAAAAGGCAGATGCGCGCAGCGCACTCACCTCGCCGGAAGTCAGGACACCGGCAAAATACGCGCGCTCGGGCGCGTTGGAGATGTCGGTCTGTGCGGTGGAACTGTAACGCAGTGCGCGCAGCAGAAATTCCGTGTACATCTCTGCCGAAGCTCTCATTGTTGTGCCGAACATCGTCGGCTCAACGCCGTTGGTGTAACCCTTTGCGTAGGCGTAGGCCGCATAGGGCTCCGCCCAGTCGGGCACATCGGCAAAAGGCTGATAAGCCGTGCAGGTGAGCGCCTCGCTTTCCTCACCGAGCAGGCGAATGAGCATGATGAGCGCTTCCATGCGCGTGGGCGCTTTTTCAAGGTCAAAGCCCTCACCGTAGCCGGTGTCCGAGCCGCGGAAGAGGGAGATCGTTTTAAGCGCGGCTGCCATGGCCGGATAGTCGACAGACGGGGCGGGGGAGAGGGAGTAGAGGCCGCAATAGCTCAACACCGCAGTTTTTCCGGTGACGGCGAAGAGAGCGGTCGTGTCCTCAGCGACGAGGTAGCGGTGGTTCTCAGCAAGCGAAGCGCCGCTGCTCACCTCACTGCCGGTCGTCACATCAATGACCGCACCGGAGGAGAATTGGACGTTCACATTGCCCGCAAGCACGATGACCTGAAGCCCGGTGGGACCGGAGAGCATGTCGCCCTGCTTGAGGCGCGCCTCGGTAAAGACGTCGGCGCGTTGCGCGCCGGCATTGGCCTCCGCTGCGGCGACGGTCGAGCGGAGTACGGTTTCCGCCTGCGTGTAGGCCGTCTGCCCGGTTTTATCAAGGGAAGCGTCGATAGATGAATTTGCCTTGGCAGTAAAGACCGTTTGCAGATAATTGAGCGAGATCAGCGGGTCGCTGCTGTCTCCGCCCGCAGCTGCGGCTGCGGTGGCAAGCACCGTTACCGCGAGGAGAGATGCGAGCAGCGCGATGGGGCGTTTCACGATGAGCCTCCTTCCTCCTCCGCCTCAGCAGAGGTTTCAGAGATCCGATAGCTCAGCGTAAGCAAGCTGTCGGCAAAGTGAACGTCTTCGGTAAAGACCTCGCTGCCGACGTTCAACTCCGTGTTGGTAAAGTTCCAGATGCCGCGCACGCCAAGCGAGATGAGCTGCTCGGCAACCTCCTGCGCGATGGTTTTCGGCACTGTCAGCACAGCGACATCGGGGTGGCAGACGGCGAAATAGTCGCCCAGCTCATCAAACGAACGGATGAGCACGTTGTTTACGCGTGTGCCGATGAGCGCGGGCGAAACATCGAACGCGGTGTCGAGCAGAAAACCGGCCTGCGCAAAGTCAAAGTTGCGCAGCAGCGCATGACCCAGGTGACCGGCGCCGACGACGACAAGGCGGTGGCCTTCGTCCACACCGAGGATGTGGCCGATCTCTGTGCGCAGTTCGAGAATGTTGTAGCCGTAGCCCTGCTGGCCAAATTCGCCGAAGCAGCTCAAGTCCTGACGAATCTGCGAGGCGGTGATGCCCATGCGCTCGCCGAGCAGGCTTGAGGAGATGCGCACAATGCCCTTCGAATGCAGATCGTCAAGATAGCGGTAGTAGCGGGGAAGACGCCGGATGACAGCGTCGGAAATTTTTCGTTTTTTCATAGGAACGGTCCTTTGCTATGGGATACTGCAATTATACGAGCGAAGAAAGAAGTTGTCAATTTTTTTAACGATCTTTGACGAAAAATTTAGCTTTACAGGGTTGGAAAAACTTGCTATACTATTATTGTTGGCCGACCTGCGGTCAAAATTTTATATGCGCCCGTAGCTCAGTTGGATAGAGTGACAGACTCCGACGTTTCAGGCGTCTCCAGTTGAGATATGGCGCAAAGCCTTGCCGCACCTGCGTTTGCGGGAGCGGCAAAGAAAAAATGCGTGGTCGTTGACTACTATTTGACGACTATCGCAGAAAAAATAAATATGTGCCCGTGGCGCAGCTGGATAGCGCGTGTGACTCCGACTCACAAGGTCGCAGGTTCGAATCCTGTCGGGCATACCATAAAGAGTTACCGGTATAGATGCGTCTGGCGCAAAGCCAGGCGCATCAACCGTTTCCGGGCTTTTTTGAGCCCGGATTTCTTCTTTTGAACCATAGATTTTTATGGAGGTTTCGGAGCAACTGACTGGATTTGAACTGGAGGATCTCATGTCTTGGACAGTTTCCAACCTCCAGCGCCCTTTTAGAGAGGACTTCTCTCTCAAGAAAAGCGGCATCATCGCAGAAAAAGAATCACAAATATTTGGGCGTCGTTTTGTCGGCTTTGACAGGCCGAAAAAAGCGGCGCCCTTTTTCAATTTCTAAAAGGGCGCTGGCTGCAGCGTCTGAAACGGCAGGCCGGAGAAGACCTCTCCGGCCTTATTTTTTTACAACAGGAGGATCGCTCACATGGACACCAAAAACACAAGCCGTCAGTTTCGCTACCTCGAAGAAGTCCGTATTCCCCTGCACCGTGCAGGCTTTGAAACCCTGCCGTTGGAGGGAGCGCAGTTGCCTGTCCTTTGGAACGGAGCGCCCCTCTGCCGCATCACCGGCAAGGGCAGCGTATTCTATCGCCGGGAGAACGCGGACATGCCCCAGGCAGAGGATGCCCTGTATCGCGCCGAGGACATCGCCGCGAAGACGCTGGAGTATATGACCGCTATGGAAGCCGCCCCGCAGCTCAAAGCCAGCGGACTGGATGGCGACTACCGCATCCTCGCTGACTTTGGCGGCACGGTGCTGGCAGGTTCTCCGAGCAAATACGGCGTTCAATTCGTCACATGGGATTGGGACTATGACCGCACAGGCGTGGTACACGGGCACTACTTCATGGAGAACTACGA
>DPGF01000069.1 GCA_003522105.1 Oscillibacter sp. | reverse complement strand
GACGCGAGCTTTTCAAGGTTCGAGCCGCCCTCCGACACCGTGCCGAAGAAATTGTCGATCTGCCCCATGGCGATGATAATGGCAATACCTGAAGTAAAGCCCATGATGACCGGCATGGGAATGAAGCTGATGAGGCGGCCAAGCTTAAAGATGCCCGAGAGCAGCAGCAGAACACCTGCGGCAAAGCAGGCGAAGAACACGCCCTGCAAGCCGTACGTCGCCACGATGCCCACCAGCACCGCGCTCATCGCGCCCGTCGGCCCCGAGATCTGGAACGACGCGCCGCCGAGCACGGCGATCACCACACCCGCAATGATGGCCGTGACCAGTCCCGATGCCGCGCTCGCGCCTGACGATACGCCGAACGCCAGCGCCAGCGGCAGCGCGACCGCGCAGACCGTCAGGCCTGCCATCATGTCGGCGAGCAGCTTTTTCGAGTTGTAGCCCGCAAACTCCTGTTTCAGGCTGCCAAAAAATGCAGAAATCATAGCAAATCCTCCAAAAAACACATACCTTTAAACTATAGCACGCGCCATGGAGGGGCGCAAATGGCAAAAGGGACGTATTTTAACGCATTTTTTACACCATTGCATCTTCTTTGCACAAATCCCGCCATTTTCCCCGTCCAGCCGCCGTTTTTACGCAGAAAACGGCCTTCCGTTCTCCGGCAGGAGAACGGAAGGCCGTTACTCAGTCTTTCTTGAAAAACGCCACGGCGACCACGCCGGGACCGGTGTGCGTGCCGATCACGCTGCAAATGAGCGTGGAGTCGAGCATCTCCACCCTGCCCTGCCAGATGTCGCGGCTGTCTTCCACATACTTTTTAAGATAGGTATCGCTCAGGCCGCTGTAGCCCAGCAGGATCGGCTCATCAAAGTCGATGCCGCCGCTCTCGTGGATCTTCTGCACGAGCAGGTTGTTGCCCTGCTTCGACCCTCTCGCCTTGCCGATGAGCTGGATTTCGCCGTCGACGACCGTGATAACGGGCTTGATGTTGAGAAGTCCGCCCGCAAAGGCGACGGTCTTGGAGATGCGCCCGCCCTTCTTGAGATATTCGAGCGTATCAAGCAGCGCGACAAGGCAGATTTTCCCGCGCTTTTCGACAAGTGCTTCGGCGATAGCACGCGCGTCCATGCCCTGCTCCACGCATTGGAGCGCATATTCGGCGAGGATACCCGCACCGATGGCCGCGCTCCTGCTGTCCACGACAAAGATGTTGTCGTATTCCGCTGCGGCAATGCAGGCGGACTGATAAGTGCCGGAAAAGTCCGAGGCGATCGTCAGGACGACCGCACTGTCGCCCGCAGCCCGCACCGCGGCATACTCCTTGTCAAAGACCGCGGGCGTTGCCTGGCTCGTCGTCGGCAGCTGGTCGCTCTCCACAAGGCGCTCATAGAAACGCTGCTTGTCGATCGTCACGCCGTCGATGAATTCCTCATCACCAAAATGCACCGTCAGCGGGACGACGCGAAAGCGGTCTTTGATGCGCTCGGGCATATCGACCGTCGAATCCACAATGATCTGAACACTCATGCTCTTGTTCCTCCGTCATTTCTCATTCCGGGCGGCAGCGCCGCCCTCCGTTTTTTTCGGTGTAAATGTTCTCCAGATTGCCGCTGATGAGCGAAAGCGCACGGTACATCGTCCGCCGTTCCTCCTCGCTCAGCCCCTCGGACGCAGCGTCTACGATGCGTATGATCTTCTCGCTGATCGCACAGCCGACTGTTTTCCCCTTTTCCGTCAGGCGGAGAGGACTTTTGTAGCGCTTGCCCGCTCCGCTTGCGCAGGTGATGTAGCCATTCTTTTCAAGATCGTCCAATGACCGCGAGATCGCCGCCTTGTCCTCGTCGCAGCGCTCGCACAGCTCCGCGGCTGTCATCTCACCGCAGCAGGAGAGATAGTAGAGGCAAGACACGTGCGGCCCCTTGAGCCCGAATTCTGCCATTTCTTCCGCCTTGATGCGCTTGATGCCGCGGTTGATGCGCGCGATCAGAACGGTAAAGGTCTCGAAGCGCTCTTCCATATCTGTGTCCTCCTCTTTTCTTTCATTTGTTGATAAATCAACAAGCCTGCCTATCATAGCGCACTGATGTTGATTTGTCAACAAGTTTTATTAAAAAAAGGAAGCGCCTGCGTGCAGACGCTTCCTTTTCAACGCAAAACCGCATTTTGCTTCAACTCAGAACGACACATGCATGAACAGTGCCACGCAGCACAGGACGAGTGCAAACGGCACATAGATGAAGCGGCCCACATTGTACCACAGCGCACCGCGCGCCTTCTTGCTGCCGGTGTTCACCGCGGCGAGCAAATCCTCCTTCTTCATCACGTAGAACCAGGAGATCGCACCGAGCGTCGCGCCAATGGGAATGATATAGATGGACACGAAATCCATCCACGGGCCCCATTTGCTGATTGGCTCCATGAAGATACCGATACCGAGGCACAGCACGCACAAAAGCGCCAGCACCGCCGTGCGGCCGAGTTTAGGGAACTTATGCAGCAGCGACTCTGCCACCGCCTCGAACATATTTTGCAGTGAGCTGATGCCCGCGAAGATCATTGCAAGATAGAGAATGATGGCGAACAGACGACCCAGCGGAATATCCTGCAAAATGGTCGGCAGCGTGACAAAGAGCAGGCTCGGGCCCGCACCGACGTCCAGCCCGTAGGAAAAGCACGCCGGAATGATGACGAGCGCCGCGACCACGGCGGCAATGGTGTCAAAGAGCGCCGTGTGCTGCGCCACGCCGACCACGTCCTCGTCTTTTGAAAGGTAAGCGCCGTAGACGATCATGCCGCTGCCCGTGACGGACAGCGAGAAGAACGCCTGTCCCATCGCCCAGATCCAGATCATCGGATCCTTGAGCGCCTCCCAGCGTGGTGTAAACATAAAACGGTAGCCCTCGCTCACGTCCGGCAGCATCGCAACGCGCACGGCGAGGATCAGGAAGATGATGAAAAAGAGGGGCATCATGATCTTGTTCGTCTTCTCAATGCTGCGCGCGCCAAGATAGAGCGTCAGCAGCGTACCAACGACCACGATGACGTGATACGGGATCACTCCATACGGCGTGGAGGAAAACGCACCGAACCACGCGCCCGCATCCGCGCTCATTAGCGTACCGACAAGAGAGTCCACCAGTGCCTTTAGAATATAGGTCACAATAACGGCATAGCCGAGTGCGATACAAAGCGAGCCCGCAAGCGGCAGCCATGCAAGAAGGCCGCCTACCTTCCCCGCCGTCTTTCCGCGCGTCGCCCACGCATTTTCATAGGCGCCCAGCGTGCCGGTCGCCGCGCGGCGACCCATGGCAAACTCCGCCGGAAGGCCGACATAGCTGAAGATCACAACAAACATAAGGTAGATCAGCAAAAATGCTCCGCCGCCGTTGCTGCCGAGCTTGTTGGGAAAGCCCCACACGTTCGCCATGCCGACCGCCGAGCCGACCGACGCCAGAATGAAGCCCCATCGGCTCGCAAAGTTCCTCGTACTTTTCATGTTTTCTCCCATCCAAGTGAAAAAATAACCGCGTAAGCAATCCTCGGCTCACGTGGTCTTCAACCTGTCCATCATCAGATTTGATCCGCAAGGCGCACAACACATCGCAGTCTTGCCAAGGTGGTTGCTTCATCTTAATCCCTATGCAGAAAAAAGTCAAGCGGAATCGCCCGCAAAGCGCCGTCCTGCACGGTTCCTTGATAAAAAATGCCCGTGTCGCAAGACACGGGCATTTTCAAAACGCAATCGGCAAGTATAATTACTTGATCTCGACCTTCGCGCCAGCCTCTTCGAGCTGCTTCTTGAAGTTTTCGGCATCCTCCTTGGACACGCCCTCCTTCAGAGCCTTCGGAGCGGACTCGACGAAAGCCTTGGCCTCGGCCAGGCCCAGACCGGCGATCTCGCGGACAGCCTTGA
>DPGF01000002.1 GCA_003522105.1 Oscillibacter sp. | reverse complement strand
GCCTCCTGCATCTGCTTTTCGAGCTTTCTGATCTCCTCGTCCCGCTCGCGCTCGGAGAGCTTGCGCTTGCCGCGGCGGCGGGCGGAGGCTTCGTCCTTCTTCGAAATTTCGATGATCTCGCGCACGTCCTTGCGGATGGTCTGGGGGACGATGCCGTTTTCCTTGTTGTATGCGTCCTGAATTTCTCTTCTTCGCTCTGTTTCGTCCATCGCGCGGCGCATCGAAGGCGTGATGGTGTCGGCATAGAGCACGACAAGGCCGTCGGCGTTTCGCGCGGCGCGGCCGATGGTCTGGATAAGGCTCGTCTCGCTGCGCAAAAATCCTTCTTTGTCGGCGTCTAAGATGGCGACCATCGAGACCTCGGGAATGTCGAGACCTTCGCGCAGCAGGTTGATGCCGACGAGCACGTCGAACTCGCCGAGGCGCAGGCCGCGGATGAGCTCCATGCGCTCGATGGTCTCCACGTCCGCGTGCATATAGCGCACGCGGATGCCCGCGCCCGTCAGGTACTGCGTGAGGTCTTCTGCCATCTTTTTTGTCAGCGTGGTGACGAGCACGCGCTCGTTGCGCGCCGCGCGCGCGTTGATCTCGCCGATGAGATCGTCGATCTGGTTTTCCACCGGCCGCACCTCGACCTTGGGATCGAGTAAGCCCGTCGGGCGAATGACCTGCTCGACGATCTGGCCCGCGCGCTCCTTTTCATAGTCGCCGGGCGTCGCGGAAACGTAGATGCGCTGGTGGACGCGCTGCTCGAATTCGTCGAATTTAAGCGGGCGGTTGTCGAACGCGCAGGGCAGGCGGAAGCCGTATTCGACCAGACTCTCCTTGCGCGCGCGGTCGCCGTTGTACATCGCGCGCACCTGCGGCAGCGTGACGTGGGATTCATCCACAAAGAGGAGGAAATCCTTGGGAAAATAGTCGATGAGCGTCAGCGGCGGGGAGCCGACGGGGCGGCCGCTGATGACGCGGGAATAGTTCTCGATGCCCGTGCAGTAGCCAAGCTCGCGCAGCATCTCGATGTCGTAGCGCGTGCGCTGGCGGATGCGCTGCGCCTCCACCGCCTTGCCCTCGGAGAGAAACTGCGCCTCGCGCTCGTCAAGCTCACGGTCGATCTCCACGATGGCGCGCTCCAATTTGTCCTTCGTTGTAACGTAATGCGAGGCAGGATAGATGGCGATGTGCTGGAGCGTGCGCGTCACCTGACCGTTCACGGGGTTGAATTCGCTGATCCGGTCGATCTCGTCGCCGAAGAATTCGACGCGGATGGCCTTGTCGCGATAGTAGGCGGGGTAGAGCTCCACCGTGTCGCCGCGCACGCGGAAACGGTTGCGCTCAAAGGCAACGTCGTTGCGCTCGTAGCGGATCTCGATGAGGCGCTTCAATAGCTCGTCGCGCTCCATGGTCATGCCGGGGCGCAGCGAGATCATGAGCTTTTCAAAATCCTCCGGCTCGCCGAGACCGTAGATGCAGGAAACGGAGGAGACGACGATCACATCGCGCCGCTCGAGCAGCGCGCAGGTGGCGCTGAGCCGCAGGCGGTCGATCTCCTCGTTCGTGGAAGCGTCCTTTGCAATGTAGGTATCCGTGTGGGGGATATAGGCCTCGGGCTGATAGTAGTCATAGTAGGAAACGAAGTATTCGACCGCGTTCTCGGGAAAAAACTCCTTGAACTCCGCGCAAAGCTGCGCGGCGAGGGTCTTGTTGTGCGCCAGCACGAGCGTGGGGCGCTGGACTTTTTCGATGACGCTTGCCATCGTGAAGGTCTTGCCCGAGCCGGTCACGCCGAGCAGCACCTGCTCATCGAGGCCCATCTTCACTCCCTGCGCGAGCTTTTCGATGGCCTGCGGCTGGTCGCCCGTGGGCTTGAAGGGCGCGTGCAGCTTAAATTCCATATCCGTTTCCCTCTCTTTCCGGCAGAAGTCCGTTGTGCCGCAGGGAGACAAAGTCGTCGTCCGCGACGATGATGTGGTCGGCAAGCTCGACGCCCACAGTGCGCAGCGCGTCGAAAACCGACAGCGTGGTCGCGTTGTCCGCAGGGGAGGGGAGCGCCACGCCGCTGGGGTGGTTGTGGGAAAGAAGCACGCTGCTCGCGCCGCACTTGAGCGCGTTTTCCACAATTTTGCGCATATTGAGCTGAACGCTGTCTGTGTCGCCCTCGGCGACCAAATGGCAGGCGAGGAGACGGCCCTTCGCGTCGAGGCAGGCCTCGTAGAGCTTTTCCTCCCGCTCGCCGAAAAAGAGGTCTAAAAAGTATGCGCCCGCCTGTTCGGTATCGCTCAGCACTGTTTCGTGCGCGCCGGCGGAGGCGCGGATGCGGCGCATCAGCGGAAAGATGAGCGTGAGCAGCGTCGAGGCGTTCTCGCCCACGCCCTCGACCTCCTCAAGCTCTGCACGGTCGGCGGCAAACACCGCGTCGAGCGAGCCGAATTTTTGCATCAGGCGGTGCGCGATGGGATTGGTGTCCTGCCGCGGCACAGCGTAATAGAGGAGAAGCTCGAGCACCTCATGGTCGGCGAACGCATCGAGTCCGTGGGCGCGAAACTGCTCTTTTTTGCGTGAGCGATGTCCTTCGTGAACCGGCATGGCGGTTCCCCCTTCCGTGGCATTTTTGCCGCATAACGCGGCCTGCTTCTCCTATTTTTGTCTTAATAGGTTATTTTATCACGGAGAGAAAAACCGTACAAGTGTTTTTTGCCCTTTCTTCCCGCGAAGCGGAACGCGCCGCGGTGGTTCCTTCTGTTAAGTCAAAGCGAAAAAAAGCTGCATTTTCTGCGGACTTTCCCCTCCTGCGGAAAAGAACCGTTTACAACGCCCGCCGCTTTACGGTAGAATAGAAGGCATCACTCGGTTTGGAGGAACATACTTCATGAAAAAGATCTTTCTCTCCGCGATTCTGGCCGGTATGGTCATCGGCTTTGGCGGAACGGTATTTCTGTCGGTGGAAAATACGGTCATCGGCTCTCTTTTCTTCACCATCGGCCTTTTTGTCGTCTGCACGCGCGGACTGCACCTGTTTACGGGCAAGGTCTGCTATCTTTTCGACAACGACGCGGCCTATGCAAAAACGCTGCCGGTCATCTGGTTCGGCAACCTGGCCGGCACGGCGATCATTGCCGCGCTCGAGCAGTTCACGCGCCTTGCCTCGCTCGACGCCCGCGCACAGGCCATCTGCGCGCTCAAGCTCTCCGAGCCGCTGTTCGGCGCGTTCATCCTCGCCATTTTCTGCAACGTGATGATCTACATCGGCGTGGAGGGCTACCGCTCCAACCCGCACGAGCTGGGCAAATACCTCGCGCTCTTCTTCGGTGTGTGCGTGTTCATTCTCTGCGGCTTTGAGCACTGCGTGGCCAACATGTATTACTTCACGATGGGCGGCGCATGGAGCGGCCGCGCGATCCTTTATCTGCTTGTGATGACGCTCGGCAACGCCGTGGGCGGCGTGATCGGACCGGTGACGAGAAAAATCCTGACAAAGTAAAAGATCCCTGCGTCAGGCAGGAGCGGAAAGGCGGGGCGTTCCCTTCAAAAAGGGAGCGTCCCGCCTTGTTCTTCTTTCCGCGGCGCTGCGTCTTTTATATTGCTTTTGCCGCGGGCAGATAGTACAATGGGGATACTCAACGAAACGGGAGGACTTTTCCCCAATGAAACTCATTTCTTGGAATGTCAACGGCTTGCGCGCCTGCATCGGCAAGGGCTTTCTGGATTTTGTGGATCTCATCGACGCGGACGTGATCTGCTTACAGGAGACGAAATTGCAGCCGCACCAGATCGAGCTCGACCTGCCGCAGTACCACATCTACTGGAACAGCGCGGACAAGAAGGGCTATTCCGGCACGGCGGTCTTCACCAAGCGCGAGCCGCTCTCCGTCACGTATGACTTCGGCGAGGATATCCACCGCCACGAGGGGCGCGTCATCACCTGTGAATACGAGGACTTCTACCTCGTCTGCTGCTACACGCCGAACTCGCAGGACGAGCTGCGCCGCCTTTCGTACCGCATGGAGTGGGAGGACGCGCTGCGGCAGTACCTTTGCGAGCTTGACAACATCAAGCCCGTCGTCTACTGCGGCGACTTAAACGTGGCGCACGAGGAGATCGACCTCAAAAATCCCAAGACGAACCACTTCAATCCCGGCTTTTCCGACGAGGAACGCGGCAAGATGACGCAGCTTCTCTCCTCCGGCTTTCTGGATTCCTTCCGCACGCTCTACCCCGACAAGACCGACGCCTACTCGTGGTGGAGCTACCGCGCACAGTCGCGGGCAAGGAACGTCGGCTGGCGCATCGACTACTTTATCGTCTCGCAGCGCATCGCAGATAAGATCCGCGCCGCCGAGATCCACAACGAGGTGTTCGGCTCGGACCACTGCCCGGTGGAGCTGGACATTGACCTGTAAAGGAGAAGCTATGCTCAAGAATTATCTGCTGGTGTTTTTCATCTCCATGGTGCCCATCGTGGAGCTGCGCGGAGCCATTCCCATTGGGCTGGGTCTGGGGCTTCCGGCACTGCCCACCTACTTTTTGTGCGTGCTGGGCAACATGCTTCCGGTGCCCTTTATCTACCTGTTTGCCCGGAAGTTTTTGATCTGGGGCTACCATAAGCCCCTCATCGGGCCCATCTGTCGCTTTTGCATCAACAAGGGCGAAAAGGGCGGCCGTGCACTGGAGGCCAAGGCGGGCCGCGGCCTGACCCTGGCGCTGCTGCTGTTCGTGGGCATCCCGCTGCCGGGCACCGGTGCCTGGACCGGCACGCTGGCGGGGTCCATCCTGGACATGAAGTTCAAGGATGTGCTGGTGGCCTGCATGGGTGGCGTATTGCTGGCCGGGATCATCATGGGTCTGGCCAGTGCGGGCCTGTTGGGTGCGTTGAGCGGTCTGTTTGCCGTGGGCTGATGGCCCAAACCTGCCGCCGCTTTGTCGTGGAAATTGCCCATAGCATTTCTGCCCCGAGTGTGCTAGAATGAACAGGATGTGTTTGAATACAGCGGTCTGCGTGCAGCAGCCCGCCCGGAAAGGAAACGATGATCATGGATCAGGGACTGAATCAGAAGATCGACGCGTACATCGCGGAAAACAAGGAGCAGCTGCTGCAGGACATTGCCGCGCTGGTGGCCATCGACAGTGTGGAGGGCACCCCGGAAGAGGGCGCACCCTTCGGCAAGGGCCCCCGTGCCGCACTGGACAAGACGCTGGAGCTGGCAGCCGGCATGGGCCTTGCCACCCGCAA
>DPGF01000055.1 GCA_003522105.1 Oscillibacter sp. | reverse complement strand
GTGCCCTCGTTGATGATGCGCTCAAGCGTCTGGCGGAGCTTGAGGCGCGCGTCGTCCGGCATGTGCTTGAGCTTTGCCTGCAAGTCTTCGTTCACGATCTCATGGAAACTGCGGCCGAAGATATTGGACTGCCAGATCTTCGTCGTGTCGCCCTCAAACTCCTGCAAGAGATAATTGACCATGTCCTCGCTCTGCTTTTCGTTGCCGACGATGGGCGAAACCGTCGTTTCGATGTCGGCGCGAATGATGTGCAGGCTCGGCGCGCTCGCCTTGAGCCGCACGCCGTAACGCCCGCCCTGCTTCATGATCTCCGGCTCTTCGAGGTTCAACTCATCGACGGTCGGGACGACGATGCCGTAGCCGCTCTCGCGCGCATCGGCAACCGCCTGCGCCACCTTATCATACTCCGCCTTGACCGCTGAAAGCTCGGTGAGAAGGCTCAAAAGGTCGCCGTCGTCCTTCACGTCAAAACCCGACTGTTCGCTGAGCGTCTGGTAGAACAGTGTGCGCGGGAGCTGCAATTCCGCCGCGGCAACGCCTGTGCCGAGTTGAATGGAAGTAATGCGAGCGCTGCTGACATTCTCGCAGTCGCCGATGGCGCCGATCGCCCCCTGTACCTCGCGGATACAATGGAGCGCACCCGTGTTTTCCCGAATGGCCTGATAGAGCCCGCTTTTGATCGGGTGGTCGTCGCTCAGCGCCTCGACCCACGGCGGAATAAAAAGATCAAGCTCACAGAGTGGGAACTCGTAGAGAATGGCCTTGAGGATCTGTCCCACCGCCGCATCGTCGAGCGTCAGGCAGTTTACCGGCAGGCACGTCACGCCATAGCGTGAAGCAATATCCCTTGCCATCGCCTGCACGCGTTCGCTTTCCGGCTCTGCTGCGTTGAGCAGGACGAGGAATGGCTTGCCGATCTCCTGCAACTCGCGGATCACGCGTCCCTCGGCCTCTATGTAGTCCTCGCGGGGAATGTCGGTAATGCTGCCATCGGTCGTCACCACAACGCCGATGGTCGAATGTTCACGGATCACGCGCGTGGTACCAAGCTCCGCCGCCTCGCTCATCGTTACCTCGCGGTCGAGCCACGGCGTTGAGACCATGCGGGGGCTTTCCCCCTCCATCTGTCCCATCGCGCCGGGGATCATGTAGCCCACACAGTCGATGAGCCGCACCGAGCAGCTGCTGCCCTCGTCGAGCGCGATGTCAACGGCCTCTTCCGGTACGAATTTCGGCTCCGCCGTCATCACCATGCGGCCGCTGCCGCTCTGCGGCAGCTCATCTTTCGCCCGCTCGCGGCGGTAGACATTGTCGATATTCGGAATGACCTGTGTTTCCATGAAGCGCTTGATAAACGTCGACTTGCCCGCGCGTACAGGGCCGACCACGCCGATGTAGATATCCCCCGCCGTGCGGGTGGAAATATCCTGATAGATCTCCGTATTCATGCTCATACCCTCTTCCTCCGTTCCTCAGCGCCTGCGCGGGATCAGCAGGAGCTTCCCGCTCACCGTGGCCGATTCCTCTTTGAGCTCATTGGCAGCAAGAATGGCCTCGACCGTCGTGCGGTACCGCTTGGCAATATCCCACAGCCGTTCCCCCGGCTTCATTGCCCGCAGTACGAGCGACGGAACATTTTTCTCATTTTTCTCGCATTCCTCCGCCTGCAAGGACTGGAGACAGGGGTAAGACGGCATCTCCACTACACTGACGGCAAAGGTCACAGGAAAACGCAGTTCCACGCCGTCCGCGCCGACAGATGCGGCGATCTCACCGGCATACACATCCTGCACCCGCGCCTGACCGGCGAGCGGCAGATCGGTTTCAAGCAGCACCTCGCTCCGCCGCTCCGAGAGCAGCGGCACGGCATTTTCGTCAAGATACAGCACACGCAGATTGGCCGTCGCGCGCAGCGCCGAGGACGCGCCGGAGTCGCTGACGCCGGCACTGCTGAAGATCACGTCTGCGGCAAGCACATTCTGCACCTCTGCGCCCGTTTCGATCTTTTCACGCACGAGCTGCTCGCGCAGCACCGGTGCTGCGCTGTCGCACAGCTCGACCGTTTCCGTCTTTGCGCTCAGCTCATATGCCGTGCTGTAAAGGTCTGTAACACAGCAGACGCTGCGCGTTTCGCGCACCGCCGCAAAGGCACTGATCGTCAGCCGCAGCGAAACGGTGCGGAAATTATCCGGTTCACTCTCGCCGCCGACATGGATCTCCGCGCCCGTCAGGCGCAGCGACGCGCGCACCGTTGTTTCCCCCTCCTCTTCGGAAAGGCCGTCGAGGATCTGCGAAAACGGCAGTTCGCCGCTCAAGGAGGCGAGGTTTCCGCCCTCATCGAGATATACAGCGTCCAGACGGGCAATGCCCTTGAGCACGATCTTGTTGCCGATCTCCTTGCAGTCGGTCGTGCGCAGCACGCATTTGCTGCGCAGCAGCTCACGGATCGGCTCCTTTGTGCCGGAGAGCATCACCTCATCGGCGAAGGTAAAATCCTTTTCCCGAACGGCACGGATCACGGTGATCTCTTTCTTCTCGCACAGCGTTTCGATCTTGTAAGCCTCCTGCTCCTTTACGCCGCTGCATACGCTCAGCGACGCAGGTACGTACGGTGTGAGCGCCAGTTCCACATTCACGCGCGTGAAGATCTTGCGCGGGTTGAGCATGCGCACCTCGCATGAGCAGAGCCTGCCCTCCAAACAGCAGTCTGTGCCGCTTGAAAGCGCGCGCCCCTCGATCATTTCCTCGAGCGGCAGGGAATACTCAAACGATTTCATTCCCTGCGTGTCCTCCGCCACATACAAAAGCGTCATGCGGATCGTGCCTGACACCTGTGCTTTTCCGTCTGCGATCTCGCGGCTGCGCAGGAAAAGGCACCCGCTCGCATCCACGATGCGGGCAATATCCGGCAGATAGTCCGGTACGATGGTTTCCGTCGTTTCCTCACGGTTTTCGCTCAACTGCGGCAGCGCCTGATAACAGGCAAACTGCTCTTTTTTCAATTCCAGTTCCATTGCAGTCCTCTCCTTCGGCTAAGTGGTTACTGCACTCTATGCGTAGTGGACGCGCGTTATGCGCCTTCTCTGACGCCAAACATGCGCCGCAGCAGCGACGAGAGAGCCTTCGGTGATTTCCAGACGATGATCTTCATGCTTTTCCCTCCTAAAATCTGCGCAAACAGCCAAGCCCACAAAGAATGAGAAGAAATGCGACCAGAAACATCAGCGCCCCAACCGGAAAAACAGCCGTGATAAAAATGCCGAGCCCCAGCGCCAATGCACACAGCCCCACGCAGCGCCACGGGCCGGACGGCGGGCGCGGCGGCGGATTCGGAACCATGCTTCTCCCCCCTCTCCCGGCGTTCGCCTGCTCCATTCTATACAAAAGCGCGCAATGTGTTCCCGCTCTATCACGGCAAAGCGCCAAACTTTTCCGTAGGGCTTTGCGCAATACTTGACAATTTCCCCGCCCCGTATAGTATAAGAATTACTTGACTTTATCGCGGCTCTGCGGGCGTGTTCCGCACCGGCCGCAACGGAAAGGACGGTACCCCTATGCAGCAAATGAGCAGCAGAAACCAGCATTTTACCGATTCCGTCATTCGCAGAATGACGCGCATCTCCAATGAGAGCGGCGCGATCAACCTGGCACAGGGCTTCCCCGATTTTGACCCGCCCAAGGAGATGACGGATCGCCTTGAGGTGGTCAGCCACGAAGGCCCCCACCAGTACCCCATCACGATGGGTGCGCCGAACTTCCGTCAGGCCATCGCGCGCAAGTGCGGCCATTTCATGGGCCGCACCATTGACCCTGAGACCGAGATCGTCGCCACCATCGGCTCGACCGAAGCCATGGTCGACACGCTCTTCGCCCTGACCGATCCGGGCGACCGCGTTGTGATGTTCTCCCCATTTTTTGAAAATTACCGTGCCCAGACCATCATGGCGGGCTGCGAGCCGGTCTTTGTCCCCTTGAACCCGCCGACGTTCTCCTTCGACCCGAACGTACTGGAGGACGCCTTCCGCGGCGGTGCAAAGGCCATCATCATCTGCAACCCCTCGAACCCCTGCGGCAAGGTCTTCACCGAGGAAGAGCTCAGGATCATTGCCGAGCTTTGCATCCGCTACGATGTTTACGCCATCATGGACGAGGTGTATGAGCATATCATCTACGATGGCCGCAAGCACGTTTATATGAACAGCCTCCCCGGCATGTTGGAACGCACGGCGTCCTGCTCCTCGCTTTCCAAGACCTATTCCATCACCGGCTGGCGACTTGGCTACGCCATTGCGCCGGAGCCGATCATGACGCGTATCCGCCAGTATCACGATTTCACCACCGTCGGCTGCCCGTCCCCGCTGATGGAGGCCGCCGTCGTGGGACTCAATATGCCGCTGAGCTACTACGATGAATTCGGCACGCACTATGCACACATGAAGAAGATCTTCACCGATGGCATGCGCAACATCGGCATTCCTTTCACCGATCCTGAAGGCACATACTTCGTGCTGGCCGATATTTCTCCGTACCTCAAAAAGGGGCAGAGCGACGTTGACTTCTGCGAGCAGCTCGCGCGCAAGGTCGGCGTCGGCTCGGTACCGGGAAGCTCCTTCTTCAGCGAGCCGATCAACAACATCATCCGCCTGCACTTTGCCAAAAAAGACGAAACACTGTATGCGGCGCTCGATCGGCTGAGCCATATCAAAGACCTGATGTAAGACATTGATACGAAAAAAACTCTGTTCCGATCGGAACAGAGTTTTTTCTATACAGTGATTTCGCTTTACAGCAATGATTCCATGCTGATTTGCTGGTCATCAGCAGGAGCAGCGTTCGTTTTCCCATCCGGCCCGCCGAAGCGAGAGATGAACGCTTCCTCGGAAAGCAGCGGAACGCCCAGCTCCTTGGCCTTCTTCGCCTTTGATGAGCCGGACTCCCCATCGTTGTTGACGAGATACGACGTTTTTCCCGAGACGCTGCCTGCGACCTTGCCGCCCTGCCGCTCGACATAGGCCTTGAAGTCATCGCGGTTTTTGAAGGTGTGTACGTCGCCCGTGATGACAAAGGTAAGTCCTTTACAAGTCCCGTCGTTTGCGGCTTTTGGCGCAACCTCATCCACGAGAAGTTCATGCATCAGACGCTCGAAAAGCGCGCGATTCCCCTCGTCTGCAAACCAGTTCAAAAGCGCGTTCGATCTTTCCACGCCGATGCCGTCTACATCCTCAAAGCCCTCGCCGCTCTCGATACGCGCAAGGAAGCCCTTCGTGCCGAGTGCCGCAATAAGCTTTTTGCCCGCATCTGTGCCGATGTTCGGAATGCAGAGCGCAAAGATGAGGTGAACAGGATCAGCTTTGCGGCTCTTTTCGATGGCCGCCATCAGGTTGGCGCAGGACTTTTCGCCAAAACCCTCGAGCGCGACGATCTCGCCCGCGTGGTCGTTCAGATGGTAGAGATCCGAAAAATCGCGCAGGTAGCCGCGGTTGACGAACTCGTGCAGCGTCTGCACGGAGAGACCGTCAATATCAAGACCCGCCTTGCTCGCAAAACGAACAAAGCGCTTTAGGTGCTTGGCAGGGCAGTTTGCATCGGTGCAGCGCAGCGTCTTTATGCCGCTCACCGGGCTGACGCGTACCTCGGTCGCCGCGCCGCAAACGGGGCAGGCGCTCGGGACCTCGTAACTCCCCTCCGCGCGCACGACCGCGATGCACTTCGGAATGATCTTATTTGCTTTGATGACACGCAATTTCGTCTTCCTGTCCGCGCCGATGCCGAGGCGCTCGAGCTCGCTCACATTGCAAAGAGAGGCCCGCGAAACGGTCGTCCCCTCAAGCTGCACGGGGTCGAAGACCGCGACCGGTGTGATGGTCGACGCCGCGCACGACCATTCGATGTGGTCGAGCACGGTCTCGGCGGAGACGTCCGCCCACTTGTAGGCAAGACCTGCGCGCGTGGCGTGGTGCCCCGTCACGCTGCCGGTCGCGGCGTAGTCGGTATCGTCATAGGTGATGACAAGGCCATCAACAGGAATGCCCATCTCGCCGGAATCGACCTTTTTCGTCCAGCGCGCAATGGCGTCCGGCAGATGCACCGCGTCCGTTTCCTCGCGCTCGACGGTCGTAAAGCCCAGCCGATCGAGGTAATCCATGCGCGCGCCCCAGGAGCGGATCTCCTCGTCCGTATGGACGAGCGTGAAAGCGTTGAAGGTCACATTGCGCTCACATACTTTGTCGAGATTCGTCTTGTCGAGTGCCAGCGTGCCGGCGGCAAGGTTGCGGGGATTCGCGTATCGGTCGTCCGCGTCCTCAAGCGTATCGTTGATGGCCTCAAAATCCGCGTAGGAGATGGTCGCCTCGCCGCGCACGACAAGGTGTCCCTTGTCCGCGATCTTCGCGGGAATGCCGCGGATCGCAGCGGCCATATAGGTGATGTTCGTGCCGACGGTGCCGTTGCCGCGCGTCAGAACGCGCGTGAGCTTCCCGCCGTCGTAGGTCGCAACAAGGGTAGAGCCGTCGAGCTTCCACGAAAGCCAGATCGCGCGCTCCCCCGCCCAGTCCTGCAATTCCGCTACCTTTTTCGTCTTGGCGAGCGAAAGCGCGGGGTATTCGTGCGCTTCCTTCTCCCCCTCGCCGTCCATTTCGTTCCCGGAATGGCTCGTCACCTGCGTGGGACTGTCGGGCCGGACGTAGCCGGTCTCTTTTTCAAGAGCGGTCAGCTCGTCAAAAAGAGCGTCCCACTCGTAGTTCGTCATCTGCTCCTCCTGCCCGCCGTAGTAAGCGTCGGAGGCGGCATTCAGCCGTGTTACGATCTCGTCGATCCGGATATTTTTGTCCATAGTGCGTTCCCTCTCTCCGGCGGTGCGCAAAAGGCAGTCAGCCGTTGTTCATAATGTAATCTTCCGCGTTCTGCTCCATGTCCGCGCCGTTGCTGAAATAGGTGTAATTGTCCGGCACGGAGCCGACGATAACGGTCTCCGCCACGGAATAAGTGTTGCTGAGCTTTGTTGTCGTGGAAAATCCGGGCAGCAAAATGCTGACATAGACGTCCACCACAAGATAGATCTGGTGCTTGGTCTGGTTAATGCCCGCCGACGTGAACGTATTTTCAAAATGCGCGCTCGACGAGCCGACCGACTGCATCCGCACCCGAATGAGCGGCCCGCGCCCCGAGAGAAACGGTGAGCCGAGCAGTGTGCCGACCGGCACGGAAAGCTCCTTGGTCGTCACCTCGGAGAGCTTTTCCAGCACCTCGTCGATGATGGCGGATTGCAGGCGGTTGCATTCCGCCATGTTGCTCTTGACCGCCGTGATCCTGCCCTCATTGTCTTTTTCAAAGGAAATGAGCTGATCGTAATCCACGCCGCCGCTGTAGATCGTTTCATTCACGGCGGCGCTGACGATACCGTTGACCGTATTCGACACCCGCGCCGTTGCAAGCGACGTGAGCACGGGCTTTAAGTGCGTCATCGCAACGACGGTGAGCTCCAACAGTACTGCCAGCAAAATGAGCGCCAACAGCAGCGCGCGTTTTTTGCCAGAAAGCAGCTTTCGCCTTCGCATCGGCTCCACCTCGATTCGATGAAGCCTATGACAGCACAGCTTTTCCCTATTCCGGCAGCGCCATCACAAGCTTTTTGAAGGCTTTCCCGCGCTCCATAAAGTTCGTAAAGCAGTCGAATGCCGCACACGCGGGCGAAAGTGTCACAATATCGCCCGTTCCGGCACGTTCGTAAGCGGTCTGTACGCAGGCGGCAAGATCCGCGCAGCGCACGATCTCGGGAAGATCCTCCTCGCGCGCGTTCTCGCGCAGCGCCTTTTCGATGGCGTCTGCCGTCGCGCCGCACAGGATCAGCAGCTTGACATGCTTTACCACTTCCGGTGCAAGGGGTGCAAAGGAGATATGCTTGTCATATCCGCCCGCGATCAGAATGACCTTTTCATCAAACGCGCGCAGCCCCGCGATGGTACGCGTGGGACTTGTGGCAATGGAATCGTTATACCACTTCGTGCCGTGCAGCGTGCGCACATATTCGATGCGGTGCTCCACGCCCGCAAAGCTGCGCGCAGTCTTTTTCATCACGTCATAAGGTACGATGCCGTCCAGCGCCGTCACAGCGGCAAGATAATTTTCGACGTTGTGCAGCCCCGGCAGGCGAATATCCGAAACGCGCATGACCTCTTCCTCATGTCCGTTATGACGCAGAACGATCGCGTCACCGCGCAGAAACGCGCCGTCCGCGACCGCTTCGCGGCGGCTGAAAAGGCGCGTGTGCGCTTGGGACTTTTCAGAAAGCGCGCGCGTAATGTCGTTATCCTCATTAAAGATGGCAATATCGTCTGCGCTCTGATGGAGATAGATGTTCTCCTTCGCCTCGATATACTCCGCCATGTCGCGGTGCATATCGAGGTGGTTCGGCGCAAGGTTGGTCATCACCGCGATGTGCGGCGAGCGCTTCATATCCAGCAGCTGGAACGACGAGAGCTCAACGACCGCAACATCGTCGCGCTTCATCTTCTCCGCGTCGCACAGCAGCGGGTGGCCGATGTTGCCGCCGAGGTAGACTGTCTTCCCCGCCGCGCGCAGCATTTCTGCAATGATGCTCGTGGTGGTGGTCTTGCCGTCGCTGCCCGTCACGCCGATGATCGTGCAGGGGCAGACCTCGAAAAAGATCTCCATCTCCGACGTCACGATGCTGCCGCGTGATCTCGCTTCGAGCAGCGCCGGAACGTCCGGCCGCATGCCCGGCGTGCGAAAGACAACGTCCGCGCGCAGATCGTCAAGATATGCCTCGCCCAGATGCAGCTGCGCGCCCAGTGCTTCCAGCTGCGGCGCACGCTCGCCAAGCGCCTCGCGGCTCTTTTTGTCGCAGGCGATGACCTGCACGCCGCTGCGGCACAAAAGCTCGATGAGCGGCGTGTTGCTCACGCCGATGCCGAGCACCGCCACTGTTTTTCCCCGCAGGGAAGCTAAATAGTCCTGTATCGTCATGGCTTTTTGTCCTTTCGCCAAACATGCAAAATCATTATATAGTATAGCGCAGGCCGGAAAAAATAGCAATGGAATTTCCGTTGACAAGCTCCGCCCGATGGGCTAAAATAGTTGTATGAGTATGACAGACAGTCGCGCGGCGAAGCCGAAAGGCTCGCTGTGAGGAAAGTCCGGGCTCCACAGGGCAAGGATAACGGGTAACGCCCGCCCAGAGCGATCTGAGGAAAAGTGCAACAGAAATAGACTACCTGCGCACTTTGTCTTTCCGGGTTTGCAGCCAAAGCGCAAGCGATCTCACCGCTTACGCCTGTCCCTCCGGCGTGATGGAGGCAGAACGTGCAAACCGGGAAAGGCAAAGTGCTGCGGGAAAAGGTGGAAAGGTGCGGTAAGAGCGCACCCGTCGGCTCGAGAGTGTCCGATGCTGTAAACTCTATCCGGAGCAACACCGGTATGGGAGCAATAGGCTTGCCCGGCCGCTCCCGGGGTGGCTAAAGCGCCGCGGCAACACGGCGCGTAGATAGATGACTGTCAAATACAGAACCCGGCTTACAGTTATGCTCGTGCAAAATATGAGAGGGACGGCGTGATTCGCCGTCCCTCTCGTCTTTTTCTGATCAAAAGAGTCCGGCAGGTGACTTTCCTGCCAGACTCCCTTTTTATTTATTCAACTTCCTTCTTGCCGATGCGGATGAGGCGCACGATCACGGGGCTGAGCACCACGTTGAACAGCATCTCAAAGATGAAGTTCGCGCCCACAAGGCCGAGGATCATGAACTGGCCAACATTTGCACCAAGACCCGCCGCGTCTGCCCAGACGCTGATGGTCTCCATGAAGAAGAGCAGGCAGCCGATCAGGAACACGCCGGTATTGACGACCGGGCAGGTCACAGCAGCCAGCGCCACGGCAAGCATACGGTTCTTGCTCTCAAGCGCCTTGTAGACAACGCCGGAGAGGAAGCCCGCCAACGCACCCTTGACAAGCACCGTCAGGATCGTGCCAAGCGCATTGACACCCAGAAATGCCGCCGCATCTCCGCTCACCAGGACGACCACGCCAAAGACAAAGCCAAGCCAGGCACCGGCGCCGGCGCCGTAGAGCGCCGCACCGATCACGACCGGCACCAGCACCAGCGAAACGCTGAACGTGCCAAACCGGATAAAGCTGCCCATCAGCTGCAGAACGATCACAATAGCGGTGAACAGACCGAGACCAACGATCTTCTGCGTGTTGTTGTTCTTACTCATAAGATTCTCCTTTCACCCAGACGTCCGTGCAAGGGGGACTATACAGGTGTTACAGCAGGAGCGCGCCGCGGAATCTCCTCCTCACAGCGCACCTTGTTTTTCTGCCGAAAACGGACGTCCGACGTGCCGAGTTATAATACCAAACAACGGGAATAATTTCAAGTGGAATATTTATATATTTTTATAGCATATCCATATAAGTTAGGCGGCAAAAAAGAGCTTGAGAAAATCTTCTCAAGCTCTTTTTGATCAATGTAATTGTATGTCACAACAGAAGCTGCCATATACACCGCAGCAGAACAAACGAATGTCACAACTGCGCACTCTTCCCTGCTGAAAAAGTCAGAGTTTGCAAGGGATTTTAGTCCTGGTCCCAGTTGTGGTAGGTGTTCTGGACGTCCTCGTTATCCTCGAGCATATCGAGGAGCTTTTCCATGTTCTTGACGTCCTCGTCGCTCTCGAGCTTGACGTAGGTCTGCGGGACAAGGCTGATGTCCGCGCTGACGAACGCATAATTCTTCTCCTCGAGCGCCTTGACCACATCGTTGAACGCATCGGGATCGGTCGTGATCTCGAAAACGTTGTCCTCGGCATTGAAGTCGTCGGCACCGGCGTCGAGCGCGTCCATCATCACAGCATCTTCATCGTAGTCGCCGTCCTCATTGTCGATGATGATCACACCCTTGCGGTCGAACGACCAGCTGACGCAGCCCTGCGCGCCCATGCCCTTGCCGTACTTATCGAAGTAGTGGCGGACCTCCGGCGCGGTGCGCTGGCGGTTGTCGGTCAGCGCTTCGACGATGACGGCCACGCCGCCGGGGCCGTAGCCCTCGTAGGTGACGGACTCGTAGTTGTCGGTGTTGCCCGAGCCGAGCGCCTTGTCGATGGTGCGCTTGATGTTGTCGTTGGGCATGTTGGCAGCCTTCGCCTTGGCGATGACAGTCGCGAGACGGGAGTTATTATTGGGGTCGCCCGAGCCGCCCTGCTTAACGGCAACGATGATCTCCTTGGCGATCTTAGTGAAGGCGGCGCTGCGCTTGGCGTCAGCCGCACCCTTCGTCTTTTGGATATTGTGCCACTTGGAATGTCCGGACATGATGTGATCTCTCCTTACAGATAGTATTGGATGGCATCTCGGTGAGACGCCGATATGACGGTCTTGATCTCCGGGAAGTGTTCTTCCAGATATGCCTTGATCGCCGGGCAAACGACGTTCTCCGTCGGAAAATGCCCCGCGTCGATCAGGTTCAGCCCCTGCGTATCCAGAAAATCGTTGTAGCGCAGATCGCTCGTTACAAACGTATCGCAGCCCTGCGCAATGGCCTGCGGGATATATTCGCCGCACGCGCCGCCGCCGACGGCCACGCGGTGCACCCGCCCGCTGCCGCGGCGATATCGCAAGCCGCTGCAACTAAGTGATTCTATCACATCTCGCAGGAACTCTTCAAGCCCTTTTTCGCAGGAAAGTGTGCCAATTCGGCCGATTTTTTCGTCATTGAGCAAAAAAACATCGTTCAGGCCGAGTTTTTTCGCCAGGCAGTCGTTCACGCCGCCGTCCGCGGCGTCCAGATTCGTGTGCATGCAGATGGCGGAAATGTCGTTTTTCACAAGCGTCGTCAAAAGGCCGCCGAGGCGCGTATCGCTGCGCAGGGTCTGCATTTCGCGCTCGTGCCAGCGAACGTTCATCACCGGGTGGTGCGACACGATGAGCTGTGCGCCGAGGTCAATGGCCTCCTGCACCACGCGCTCGGTAATATCAAGTGCGACAAGAATGCGCTCGACCTCCCGCTCGGGATCGCCGACAAGATGGCCGACATTGTCCCAGTCCATCGCGCTCTCGCGCGGCGCCCAGGCAAAAAGACTCTGCTCCACTTCACATACGGTTGCCATGCTCCCACTCCCCTTTCCGCTTCCCGATCTCCTCAATGAGACCTTGCAAACGTGCGATGCGCGCGTCCCTGTCTGAAAGCGACGAAACGGCAAGCCCGTCCCTCGCTCGCTCAAGCTTTGCAAGATGCTGCGAAAGATATTCCCCATACAGCGGATCGCCGCGCAGCAAAATACCGGTCAGCGCGTCCGCTTCGCTCAGCGCGCTCACCTCTCCGCCGGTAACGCGAAAGACAACATAAAGCTGCTCCTTGTCGCGCACGAGTTTCTCCTCCAGAAAGCGATAGCCGCTCTCACAGAGCCAGCGGCGCAGGAGATCCACCTTCGTCTGTGGCTGCAAGATGAGCGTATGCGTGCCGTCGCGCGTCCACGGCGCGGCTTCCAGAATGCCGATGATCGTTTCTCCGCCCATGCCGGCGATGGCAACCGTGTCGCACTCTTCGCTCCCGATCTTTGCAAGCCCAGGACAGAGGCGGAAGTCGATGCACGCCGTCACACCGTACTCCGCAGCCGTCGCGCGCGCGTGGTCAAGCGGCAGCGCGTTGATGTCCGACGCGATGGCGCTTTCCATTCGTCCGTGCTGCAAGAGCCAGACCGGAAGATAACCATGGTCGGTGCCGACATCGGCAAGCCGCGCGCCCTGCGGCACAAGATCTGCGAGGCATTGCAGCCGCGGCTGAAGCTGTAATTCTTTTTTCTCCACTGATCCTGTCTCCTTTTGCTGAGCGAATAAGACGCATACGGAAAAACCGTATGCGTCCTTTTCTTATTCCTTGACGGGCTTGTTGGCCTCTTCATTCACGAGAGCCAGCAGCTTGTCCACATCAATGCCATGGACCATGCAGGCCTCTTCCACCGTTTCGCCGCGGGAGCTGGGGCAGCCCAGGCAGTGCATACCGATCGACAGGAAGATCGGCGCCGTGTGCGGCGCAACGTCCAGAATGTCGCCGATGATGGTATCGCGCGTAATTTCGATCATTTCGATTCACCTCCGTGAAAATTGCTGAAGATAGTTTATCCCATTTTTCGCACTTTTTCAATAGGAAATGAGAAAAAAGGAAAAGGAAGCAAACACAAACTGTGAAAAGGCCGGCATAAAAAAGGAAAGTGTCCGCAAAAGCGGACACTTTCCGTATCAGCAGTTACAAGAACTTACTGCTCAGCGCGCATCTTGGCGAAGCACTCGCTGCAGTAGACAGGACGGTCGGACTTGGGCTCGAAGGGAACCTTGGCCTCGCCGCCGCAAGCTGCGCAGACTGCGGTGAAGTACTCACGGGGACCACGGGCGGCGTTCTTGCGAGCGTCGCGGCAGGCCTTGCAGCGCTGGGGCTCGTTCTGGAAGCCGCGCTCCGCGTAGAACTCCTGCTCACCGGCAGTGAACACGAACTCGTTGCCGCACTCTTTGCAAACTAAAGTCTTGTCTTCGTACATGATTTTACCCTCTCTTTGAATCAGAAAAAAATATATGCGTTCAGCGTTTGCTGATATCGCCGGAAGAAATGTGCTGTGCAGCCTTGCGACGGACGCGCTGCACGGCGTTGTCCACCGATTTTGGGGACTTGCCAACGGCCTTTGCAATCTCGTGACAGGAAAGGCCCTCCAAATAGTACCCTAAGATCTTCGCCTCGAACTCGGACAACTGCTTGCGGGTACTCTCGAGTAAGCTCTCCACGTGATCCCGCTCTGCAATGAGGAGCTCGGGGTCTGTGTGGCTGGGATCCAAAGTACCGGTGGTGTAAGAAGAACTGTCAAAGAAAGGGGTATCAAGGGATATGGATTCGTTCAGCGGATAATGCTTGCCGCGGGACGCGGCACGGAGCGCGGAAAACAGGCGGCTGCGAATGCAGATCTCTGCATAGGTGTGAAACGACGCCGCCTTGTCTGCGTCATACTCCCGTATCGCCTGAATAAGGCCAAACATTCCCTCCTGGATGAGGTCTTCCCCATCGCCGCCGGCGAGGAAAAGAGGACGCGCGCACGCGCGCACCACGCCGTAGTACCGCGTGACAAGAAGCTCTTCTGCTTCCCGCTGCCCCGTGGCGGCCATGGCGCAAAGCTGCTCGTCTGTGCAGGCGGCAAGCTCTTTATGCTGGCTCTCATTCTGATGATACTGCATGTATTATACCTTCTGTGCTTAGGTTTTGTCAAGTATTTACGAAAATTCAGTATTAGCGCTAACGGTTTTAGAGCATTTTTATCACATTCACCAAATTCTCAGCCGCGAGAAGCGCAATTTGTTCCGTTTTTGCCTCAACCATCACGCGAATCAGCGCTTCTGTACCGCTCGGACGGACAAGCACACGACCCTCGCCGGAGAGCTTCTCTTCCTGCAGCGCAACCGCTGCAGCCAGTGCATCGGAGGCCATGATAGCGTCCTTCACGCCGCGCTCATGTGAAACAGGAACGTTGAGCAGCACCTGCGGGTACTGCGGACAGACAGAGGCAAGCTCGGAAGCCTTTTTGCCGCTGCGCGCAATCACGTCGAGGAATTGCAGCGCCGTGAGCTGGCCATCGCCGGTGGTGGAAAAATCGGTAAAGATCGTGTGACCCGACTGCTCGCCGCCGAGTTTATAGCCGCACTCGTTCATCTTTTCAAGCACATTGCGGTCGCCGACACTGGTACAAACAAGACCCACGCCGTTTTTGCGGCAGAACTCATGCAGCCCCAGATTCGACATCACCGTTGCCACGATCGTGCCGCCGCTGAGCTTGCCGCGACGCTTCATATCCGAGCCGCAGACAGCGAGCACCTTGTCACCGTCGATGATGCCGCCCTTCTCGTCAACGAGAAGGCAGCGGTCGGCATCGCCGTCGAATGCAACACCAATATCGTAGCCGCCCGCAACGACCTTGGCGGCAAGATCATCAAGATGCGTCGAACCGCAGTGGTCGTTGATGTTTACGCCGTCCGGCTCGCGGTGGATGAAGTCACAGAAGCAGCGGAAGCGTCCGAACAGCTCCGGCGCAGTCGCGGACGATGCGCCATTCGAGCAGTCCACAAGCAACCGAAGGCCGGAAAGGTCGCTCTCGATCGTGCCGGCAAGATGGTCGATGTAAGCCTCGCGGGACTGACGTAACCCGTGGCGCAGTACACCGATCTCGCCGTGCGTCGCAGCAGGATAGATATCGGTGAGGATTTTCTCCTCCACCTGCTCTTCAATCGCGTCAGGAAGCTTATACCCCTTCTCATTGAAAACCTTGATGCCGTTATGCTCGTAGGGGTTGTGCGAAGCGGAGATGACAATGCCCGCGTCCGCCCCCTTGAGCACAGTGAGATACGCAACCGCCGGTGTCGGCAGCACGCCGAAGGGCATCACATCACCGCCAACGGAGCAGATGCCCGCGATCAGCGCGCTTTCCAGCATATCGGACGAAATGCGCGTGTCCTTGCCGATGGTGATGACCGGCTTTCTGCCCTTTTCTTCCTTCAAAACGGCCGCGATGGCCTTGCCCGTGCGGAACGCGAGATCGGCGGTCAGATTCTCACCGACAACGCCGCGGATCCCGTCGGTACCAAACAGTTTTCCCATAATATGTTCCTCGTCTTAAATTTAGATTCGCAAAATACAATAAAGCATTTTCCCTTTACAAGCTGAGCTGTTCCGGCACTTCTTCTATGCTCTTCGGCACGGAGAGCCCCAGATGCTCATAGGCCTTGCGCGTCACGCAGCGCCCGCGCGGCGTGCGCTGCAAAAAGCCGAGCTGCATCAGATACGGCTCGTAAACGTCCAGCAGTGTCACCGCCTCTTCCCCGATGGTCGCTGCCAAAGTCTCAATGCCGACCGGGCCGCCGCCGTAGTTTTCAATGATGGCGCGCAGCATGCGGTGGTCGATGGGGTCAAGCCCCAGATCGTCGATCTCGAGCGCGCGGAGCGCCTCGTCCGCTACTTTCCTTGAAATCATGCCGTCAGCCTTCACGTCCGCAAAGTCGCGCACGCGGCGCAGCATGCGGTTGGCGATACGCGGCGTACCGCGCGAGCGGCGCGCGATCTCAAGCGCACCCGTCGGATCGATCGCAACATTCAGGATGCTCGCCGAGCGCGTGACGATCTTTGAAAGCTCCTGCGGCGTGTATAGTTCCAGGCGCAGCGTAACGCCGAAGCGGTCGCGCAGCGGTGCGGAGAGCTGGCCTGCGCGTGTGGTCGCGCCGATAAGTGTGAAGTGCGGCAGGTCGAGGCGGATGGAGTTCGCGCTTGGCCCCTTGCCGACGATGATGTCGATGGCGTAGTCCTCCATCGCGGGGTACAGGATCTCCTCCACGCTGCGGTTCAGGCGGTGGATCTCGTCGACGAAGAGGATATCCCCCTCGTTCAGGTTTGTCAGCAGCGCCGCAAGGTCGCCCGCCTTTTCGATGGCGGGACCGGAGGTGATGCGGATATTGACGCCCATTTCCTGGGCAATGATACCCGCAAGCGTCGTTTTGCCGAGGCCCGGCGGGCCGTGCAGCAGCACGTGGTCGAGCGACTCGCCGCGCTTTTTCGCCGCCGCGATAAAGACGGCGAGGTTGCCCTTCGCCTTTTCCTGACCGATGTATTCCTGAAGCGTTTTCGGGCGCAGCGAGCCCTCCTGCGCGTCCTCGCTCAGGAAGGTCTTGGCCACGATAGGCTCTTCATAAATGTCGGTTCCAAAGTCAATGCTCAAGATGTCACTTCCCTTTTCTTCCGTCCAACGGGAAAACACTCAATACGCAAGCACAAAATAAATCACATACAGCCAGCTCATCAGACCGTGTACAATCGCCCAACCCACGCTATGCCAGTTCGCATAAGAGATGACCATTGCAAGGCAGGTTCCAAAGGTAATACCCTTTTTAGCAACCTCTTTTGTATTTTCGTTCATTTATCGTTTCTCCTATTTTACCATTTTCTTTAAGCTCTTGCGCACGATCTCTTCGAGCGGCAGAGCTTCTGCGTCGATGCCCTTCATCGCCACGGCGATGTCCTGCTGCGTGTAGCCGAGCACCGCGAGCGCGGCGGCGGCCTCGACGGCCTTGCTCTTCTCACCCGCAACGATACCGGGGGCGGTCGGCATACCGATCTCCTGCTGCTCCTTGGTGAGCTTGTCCTTGAGCTCTAAGATGATGCGCTGGGCGATCTTCTTGCCGATGCCCGGCGCGGCGATGAGCGCCTTTTCATCGCCCGTGATGACGGCCATCGCCAATCCCTGCGGCGTGCAGACCGAAAGGATCGCAAGCGCCGCCTTCGGCCCAACGCCCGAAACGCCGATGAGCTGCTTGAAGCTCCCGAGCTCACCTTGCGTTGCAAAGCCGTAGAGGTCGAAGATCCCTTCTCCGACATGCAAATAAGTGTAAAGTTTTCCTGCTTTACCCACTTGAAGCTGTGCGATCGTCGTGCTGGTGGTCTTGCAGGCATAGCCCACGCCGCCGCAGTCGATCACGGCGAGGTACGGCTCCACATGGGCGACCGTTCCGCTGACATAATAAAACATAAGCTGCCCCTCTCTCCCGCTCAGATGGTCTGCTTGACGCCGCCGCCGCTGACGCGGCTCAAAAGCGACGTGGCGCTGCGCGCGTGGCAGATGGCAATGGCCAGCGCGTCGGCCGCGTCGTCAGGACGCGGCACGGCCTTGAGCTTTAAGAGGCGCTTGACCATGTCCATGACCTGTCTTTTTTCGGCAAGGCCGTACCCTACGACTGCCTGCTTGACCTGCATGGGCGTATATTCATAGAGCGGCACGCCGCTCTTTTCCGCTGTACACAAAATGATGCCGCGGCCATGCGCCACGGCGATGCCGGTGGTGATGTTGTTCGAAAAGAACAATTCCTCGACCGCGATGGCGTCGGGCTTGAGCTGCGCGATGAGCTCTTCCATATCCTGCTCGATCTGCACAAGGCGGCGCGCCAGCGGCAGCCCGGCGGGTGTAGTGATCGCGCCGTAATTGAGGAGCTTCGTCTGCCCGCGCTCCGCCTCGATCATCCCGAAACCGACAATGGCGATTCCCGGGTCAATGCCGAGGATCCGCATGCGCATCACCTCCCATGATACTTATTTGAAATTATATCAAACATCTGTCCGAAATGCAATGAGAAATCACAGCACGAAAAAGGCCGCTCTCTGAGCGGCCCTTCATTTTTCTTTTTACGCCCGCGGATGCGCCTTTTGATAGACGTCCTTGAGGTGCTTTTTCACAACGTGCGTATAGATCTGCGTGGAGGAAATGTCCGCATGGCCGAGCATTTCCTGAATGGAGCGCAGATCCGCGCCGTTTTCCAGCAGGTGCACGGCAAAGGAATGGCGCAGCGTGTGCGGCGTGATGTCCTTGGAGATGCCGGCGGTCTCCTGATAGTGTTTGACGATCTTCCAGAATCCCTGGCGACTCATGCGCTCACCGTTCATGTTGACGAACAGCGCCCTTTCCTCCGGATCGGCCAGAAGCTGTGGCCGCACCTCCCTGATGTAGTGCGAGAGTGCCTTGACGGCGGCGGGATAGAGCGGAATGATGCGCTCCTTGCCCTTGCTCTGCGCGCGGATAAAGCTCGCACTCAGGCTCACATCTTCCTCGTTCAGCGAGATCAGCTCAGAAACACGGATTCCCGTGGCATACAGCAGCTCGAGCATCGCATGGTCACGGTAGCCCTTGGCGTCCACGCATTGGGGCTGGTCGAGGAACAGCTCGACCTCCTTGCCGGTCAGGATCTCTGGGAATTTGTGCTCCACCTTCACCGCGGCAACGCCCTTGGCGGGATTGGCGCTCACCTCGCCGGTGAGCTGAAGGTAGGTATAAAACGACTTGATCGACGCGATGGAGCGCGTGATCGTCGCGGCGGACTTGCCCTTGCCGCCCATCCAGACAACATAGCCGTTGATGACCTCCTGTGTCACCTGCGGCAGCGGCATGGGACGAAACTCGTCCAAATACGCAGCAAACTGGTGCAGATCGCGCAGATAGGAGCTGAGCGTATTCTGGGAGGCATGCTTTTCCACGGTCAGATATTCTTCATATTGTGACAACAGATCTGCCACGGCAGCCCCTCCTTCCCAAAGTCTCACGATGCCGCAAGCAGCAGAAACTGCGGCACGAGCCACAGCTCCAGCAGCGCTGCAACAAACAAACACACACAACAAATGCCAAAACGATACCAGTACGCGCTCCCGTAGCTGACCGCGCGTCCCCTTCCCCCGCCGCTGAACGAAAGCGACAGCAGAATGAGGGATCGATCAATCGACGCGCTGCCAAGCAGCAGCGTGCAGGGCAGAACCGCCAGCAGCCTGACGCCGAACAGCGCCAGCAGCAACGGAAAGCTCCCCCGCCCGAGCGAAAGCGCAAAACAGAAGAGAGAATACGACAGCAAAAAGCTCTGACACGCGCATAAAAGCGGCACAGCCACCACGCCGATAGACGCAAAGCCCAAGAGAAAGGCGATGACCGGCGCGCGAAAATAGCACACCAGCGTTTCGCCCAACACCCGCGCCGAAAGCGGCTTTTCCGCGCCGCCTGACAAAAAAGCGTCAAAGTATCGCTTCAGTTCGCCGCCCGTCTGCCGCAGCGACCGGAGCGCAAACGCATACCCAAGGATCACACCCAACACAACAAAAGCCGACAGCACCAGCAGCGGCACTGGTACGCGCTGCGGCAGTGTGCCGCGGCGGCTTCTTCTGTTCGTTCGATTCAGCAAGTCATGTCACCCCTCTGAAAAAGGAAGCGGCCATCAAACCTGCGAACCGAACGCCGGAACGTACCTATAAATATAGGACTTTTGCGCCGGTTGCGCAAGCGGAATTGCCAACTTTTTCCAAATTTGGTAATTATGTCAAAATATTATGTAAAGTACATTATGTAAACTTTCGAAACATAGTACTGCTGTATTCGCATTTCACCAAGATATAGGGTGCTTTTCGCACTTCTTTCCCACATCTGGAACAGGACCCTCGTTTCACCACTCGCGTCGGAAAAAGTCATATTTTCCGCGCATCTCGCTCCCTTTGTGCATCTCGTCGGCGATTTTCAAGCCACTTTTTCTCGCTTCAGCAGAAGCAGCGCTTTAAAATGCAGGTTTCTTTTATGTTCACCTGCGTCCGCGCCGTGCACGCACCTTGTTTCCTCTCCCCTTTTTCTTTCCGTTTTTCATCAAAAGTGACGCTGCCGCTCCCGCCGCCATCGCAGCCGCCGTTTGCAGCGACCGTTCCGGCAGCAGTTCGCCGTATGCAAGAATACCTGTCACCTGCATTACAAGCCAAGAAGCCGCCGCGCAGCACACTGTCAGCATCACGCGTTTGCTCGTCCGCCCCGCCCCAACCGCGCAGCCCACAAACACTGCGATCGCCGCAAAAATCAGTACCAGTCTGTTCAGCATTTCTTCGCCGATCACGCCGCGCAGCGTCATCGCTGCGCTCAGCATCAGCAGTGCCAGTTCGGCAACGCAGCACGCAAGCACACCCAGCGCACATTTTCTTGCATACCACGCCGTATTTACCGTTTTTTCCACGCAAAAACCTCCCCCGCATTCGCCTACATGAGCGTATGTCAGGGGAGGTTTTCTTATGCCGTTTTTCTTTTTGCTTTACTTGATCTCAGGATCGAAGCTGGGCTTCTCTTCCTTTTCAGCGGGAGCTTCCACAACCTTGGGCTCTTCCGCCTTGGCAGCAGGAATTTCTTCCTTGGTCTCTTCATTCTTCTTGGACTTCTTGCCGCCCTTCTGTGCCGCAGCTTCCATCGACTCAGTGGACTGAATGCCCCACTTGGTGATCTCAATGCGGACGCGATCCTCAGAAGTCTCGAACACAACCGTTGTGTCATTCACCTGCACGATACGGCCAACCATGCCGCCGATGGTGGTGATACGCTCGCCCTTCTTAAGGCTGTTGCGCATGTTCTCAGCCTGCTTCTTGCGCTTGTTTTCCGGGCGAATGATCATGAAGTAGAACACCGCGATCATTGCGACGATCAGAATAATGCTATCCATAGTACAAAGTTCCTTTCAAAAACAAAAGATGTTGCTATTATAGCGGATATTTCACCATTGTGCAAGAGGTTTGTCAGAAGAATCAAACTCTTTCCGACAGCTTCGCGCTGTACTCCGCACGGAAGGCTTCAAACTCCCCAGCGTCCAGCGCATCACGAATGCGCTGCGCCAGTTTATTATAGAAGTACAGGTTGTGCATCACCGCAAGGCGCAGAGCAAGAATCTCTTCCGCCTTGAAGAGGTGGCGCAGATATGCGCGCGAGAAATTGCGGCATACCGGGCAGTCGCACTGTTCGTCAATGGGACGCTCATCGAGCTTGTACTTCTCGTTTTTCAAATTGATCGACCCGCTCCACGTGAAAAGTTTGCCGTGGCGCGCATTGCGCGCAGGCATCACGCAGTCGAAAAAGTCCACGCCGCGCGCCACACCCTCGATGATGTTTGACGGCGTGCCGACGCCCATCAGATAGCGCGGCTTATCCTTCGGCATAAAGGGCTCTACCGCGTCAATGATGTCATACATCACCTGCGTCGGCTCGCCGACCGCAAGGCCGCCGATGGCATAGCCGTCGCAGTCGATCTTCGCAATCTCCTTCATGTGCCAGACGCGAAGGTCCGCGAATGTCGCGCCCTGGTTGATGCCGAAGAGCATCTGCTGCGGGTTGACGGTATCCGACAAGGCATTCAGCCTGTCATGTTCGATCTTGCAGCGCTCCAGCCAGCGCAGCGTGCGCTCGCAGGAGTTTTTCGCATACTCATAGGTCGCGGGATTTTCCACGCACTCATCGAACGCCATCGCAATGTCGCTGCCAAGGTTCGACTGGATGCGCATGCTCTCCTCCGGCCCCATAAAGATCCGGTGACCATCGAGGTGCGAGGCAAACGTCACGCCCTCTTCCTTGATCTTTCGCAGTCCCGCAAGGGAAAACACCTGGAATCCGCCGCTGTCGGTCAGGATAGGGCCGTCCCAGCGCATAAACTTGTGGAGGCCGCCCATCTGCCGCACCACATCATCGCCGGGGCGCAAATGCAGATGGTAGGTGTTGGAAAGCTCGATCTGACAGCCGAGATCCTTCAGGTCAAAGGCGCTCACGCCGCCTTTGATGGCCGCCTGCGTGCCGACGTTCATAAAGACCGGCGTCTGCACTTCCCCGCCGTGCGCGCACCGGAATTTGCCGCGCCGCGCACGCCCCTCGTATTTGATAACCTGAAACATACTCTCTCCTCAACCCTCAAGAAATAAACATGGCATCGCCAAAACTGAAGAATCTGTAGCGTTTCTTCACCGCTTCCTCGTAGGCGTGCAGCACGTGCTCGCGTCCCGCAAGCGCCGAGACCAGCATAATGAGTGTGGACTGCGGCAGGTGGAAATTCGTGATGAGCGCATCCATCACCTTGAAGCGATAGCCGGGATAGATGTAGATATTCGTCCAGCCGGCGCTCGGCTCCATGTGTCCGTCCTCCTGCGCCCAGCTTTCAAGCGTGCGGCAGGAGGTCGTGCCAACGCAGATCACGCGCCCGCCGTTTTTCTTCGTTTCGTTGATGAGCGCCGCCGTTTCCGGTGGAATGACACAGTATTCGCTGTGCATATCGTGCTGCTCGATATCGTCCTCCTTGACCGGACGGAACGTGCCAAGGCCGACATGCAGCGTCACATAACCGATGTTCACGCCGTTCTTTTGAATCGTTTTCAAAAGCTCCGGCGTGAAGTGCAGCCCCGCTGTCGGCGCAGCCGCACTGCCGTTGACTTCGGAATACACCGTCTGGTAGCGTTCCTGGTCGGCAAGCTCCTCTTTGATGTACGGCGGCAGCGGCATCTTGCCGAGGCGCTCGAGCACCTCGAGGAAGATCCCCTCAAAATCAAACTTCACCATGCGGTTGCCGTCAGGCAGCACATCTATGACCTCTGCCGTAAGTTCACCGTTGCCGAACTCCATCCTCGCGCCCTTGCGCAGATGCTTGCCCGGACGCACGATGCACTCCCAAGTCTTGTCGCCGCGGTCGATGAGCAGCAGCACCTCGCACGCGCCGCCGCCCGGAAGCCGCCGCCCAAGCAGGCGCGCCGGCAGCACGCGGGAATTGTTCAGGATCAGGCAGTCGCCGGGCTTCAAAAACTCCGGCAGTTCATAAAAATGCTGATGTGAGATCGCGCCCGTTTCCTTATCAAGGCACATCAGGCGCGATTCGTCGCGCTTTTCCAGCGGCGTCTGCGCGATCAGCTCCTCCGGCAGGTAATAGTCAAAATCTTTTGTCTTCATACTGTTCTCTTTCTCTCATCGGATTGTGGTATCCGTATAGTAAAATTGCAAAATATCCCGGTAGGAATAGCCAAGATTCGCCATCGAATACGCGCCCCACTGGCTCATACCGACATGATGCCCATAGCCGCTGCCGGAGATGACAAAACCGCCGGTATTGGACGCGGTCGTCCGCTGCTCAAGCTGCGACGTGCCGCTCGCCGTGATGACATACACATCGCCGGAAAGAGCGGAACTCCTGCCGCTGCCATCAATAGCGCTCGCAGCGTTCAGTGCAACGCCTTCGCCCGTGTCGTTCACACTGTAAGCATTCCCGCTCCCGCCGCCGTTGATGCTGAAACGCTGGCTGCGCAGGTTCAGCAGCGTCCGGCAGGCCTCGCGCGAAACAGTCTTGCTGCCGTTCGTGCCGGCAAAGGTGACAGAATAGACGTTTCCGGTATCGGTGTAGGCGGAGACATACGCATCTCTCACCGTGCCGATCCCATAGCCGCGGCTATTGAGCAGGCTCGTGAGTTCTGAGATGCTATATGTTGTCGACCAGTTGTACCGCGGAATGATCGAGGCAATCTTCCCCTCGTAAGGGTCGATCTTTCCCTTGAGATACCCCACATCGCTGCCCCAGATATTCAGGCTATCTTCACTTGCGCCGCCGTTGCTGGAGCAGTACACCGCCTCCTGCACCAGTCTGCCATCGTAATAGAGGTACTCCCCCGCCGTTTGTTCGACCGCAGCATCGGAGTTCGCACTGCTTTGCGCCGTACCCTGATAGACCTGACAGTGCGTTGTCGCGCAGATGTCAAACCCCTGCGAGCGGTGCTTCGACTGGCAGGCAGCATAGGTGCGCGCGCAAACCGCCTGCGCTTTGAGCGCCTCGACCGGCCAGTCCTTGTTCATCTCCCAGGGAACCACGCCTTTGACGTAATCCTCCATATCCACAACGTTGATAACATTGATGTTCCCGCCGCGTGCACGCTGATATTCAAAGCCGCCGTAGTAGCGGTAACCGCGGAACCACGTCACCGTCTTTTCGCGCGTTTCGATCGGCAGGATACCGAGACTTTCATCTCCGCCGCAGTCAAACTCAAAAAGCACTTCTCTGCTTTCCGATTCAACGACCGTTACCCCCGTGCGGCTGCCGCCGACAGCCTCGCCGCCAAGCCGGTACGCCGCAGATTCCGCTTCGTGCAAGCTGCCATAGCTGCCAACGCGCACGTAAAACGCGCCGCCCTCATAGGCAGCAAACCCATCACTATACTCCACAGCAGCACGCGCCGCATCATCGTAATCGTAAAATGCATCCGGGAGCTGGGCGTGATACGTCTCATCTGTCGTCACGGTGATTTTTTCATAAGACCGCGGCAGTTCGCCCAACTCTTCGAAATCACCGCCCGCGTCAAAATACCCCAGCGCATATCCGCCGAAAGCAGAGTAATTCTGGAGGTTCGCCGCGCTCATCGCCTCCGAGCCATATTTGAGCCCCACGCGGAGCATATCGCCGTCCGTCGCCTGCGCAAATGTACACAGCGCGCCGCACAAAAAGAAAGACAGCAGGAACATTCTGCATCGATTTTTCATAGTATCCTCCACAACCAAGTGCAGAAGCATCTGTTCTGCACTTGGCCGATCATGCCCATACGAATCGTATTTTACATTATACGACAGACTTCTTCCGCTTTCAAGCAAAACCGCACATCTTTTTGGGTCACCGCCCACCGCAGAAAGGAGCCTTTTTATGAAACCCTGCATCTTCACCGGCAGCGCCGTCGCCATCGTCACGCCGTTCCGCGCCGGCAGCATCGACTTCAACGCCTTTGACCGCCTTGTTGAGCGTCAGATCCAAGGCGGCACCGACGCCATCGTTGTCTGCGGCACGACCGGAGAAGCCGCAACGCTGAACTATGACGAGCGCATGGCACTCATCGAACGCTGCGTGCGCATCGTCGACCGCCGCGTTCCCGTCATCGCAGGCAGCGGCACAAACAACACCGCCTCCTCTGTCGCGCTTTCCAAAGCCGCGCAGAGCGCCGGCGTCGACGCGCTGCTCACCGTCACGCCATACTACAACAAAGCCTCGCAAAACGGCCTTGTGCGCCATTTTTCCGCCATCGCCGACGCAGTTGAGATCCCTCTCATTCTCTACAATGTCCCCTCGCGCACCGGCGTCAGCTGCACGGCTGAAACCTATCAAAAGCTCGCCGAGCACCCGAATATCGCAGGCGTCAAGGAGGCGAGCGACGATTTTGATCTCATTCAGGAAACGCTGAACCGCTGTCCGCCGGACTTCACGCTCTGGAGCGGCAACGATTCCTCCACGACCGCTATCATGGCACTCGGCGGAAAAGGCGTCATCTCCGTTGCCGCCAACATTGTCCCGCGCGAGATGCACGAGCTGACGCAGCTTTGTCTTGAAAACCGCTTTTCAGAGGCGGGTGTGCTTCAGCGCAGGCTGCACGAGCTGATCCGCGCGCTTTTTTGCGAGGTCAACCCCATTCCCGTCAAAGCCGCAATGGAAGTGCTCGACTTGTGCAGCGGCGAGCTGCGGCTGCCGCTGTGCCCGATCTCCGAGCACCATCTATCGCAGCTCACACGCGCAATGGAGGATTGGCATCTCACCGTGTAAACGATATTCATCAAATATTCACCCGCATTCATTGCCGCATTCACGCGATATTCACCGTATTCATTTGTCGCTTTTTCTTTGTACGTTTGGTCAAAAAGAAGGCTCCGCGCCAAAACCGCGCGGAGCCTTCTGTAAAATTACCTGTTTACGCTTTGTAATCAGTCCCACTTACACCTTCACGCGGTGGAAGACCTTCTTACCCTTGCGGACGATGACGCCCTCGCCCTCAAAGCGCTCGCGCGCAAGACTCTCATCGATGGAAGCGACCTTCACATCGTCCACCATCACACCGCCCTGCTGCACCAGGCGGCGCGCCTCGCCACGGGACGGGCACAGGCCGGTCGCGACCAGCATCGAAAGGACATTGATGCTGCCGTTTTCAAAGTCGGCATCCGTCAGCGTGCTCGTCGGCATGTTGGCGTTATTGCCACCCGCGCCGAAGAGCGCCTTGGCAGACTCCTCCGCCTTCTTCGCCTCTTCTTCCCCGTGGACGAGCGCGGTAAGCTCGTAGGCGAGGATCTCCTTCGCGCGGTTGAGCTGGCTGCCCTCCCACTTATCCATCTCGTCGATCTGCTCGAGCGGCAGGAAGGTGAGCATACGGATGCACTTCAAAACGTCGCTGTCGCCCACGTTGCGCCAGTACTGGTAGAAATCGTAGGGAGAGGTCTTGTTCGGGTCGAGCCAGACGGCATTGCCCGCGGTCTTGCCCATCTTGTGACCCTGTGAGTCGGTCAGCAGCGTGATGGTCATCGCGTGCGCGTCCTTGCCAAGCTTGCGGCGGATCAGTTCCGTGCCGCCGAGCATGTTAGACCACTGGTCGTCGCCGCCGAACTGCATGTTGCAGCCGTAGTGCTGGAAGAGGTGGTAGAAGTCGTAGGACTGCATGATCATGTAGTTGAATTCCAGGAAGGAAAGCCCCTTCTCCATGCGCTGCTCATAGCACTTGGCGCGCAGCATATTGTTCACAGAGAAGCACGCGCCCACCTCGCGCAGCAGCTCGATATAGTTGAGATTCAGCAGCCAGTCGGCGTTGTTGACCATGATGGCCTTACCCTCGCCGAAGTCGATAAAACGCTCCATCTGGCGCTTGAAGCACTCGGCGTTGTGGTCAATGTCCTCCTTGGTGAGCATCTTGCGCATATCCGTGCGGCCCGAGGGGTCGCCGATCATGGTCGTGCCGCCGCCGATGAGCGCGACAGGCTGGTTGCCCGCCATCTGGAGTCGCTTCATCAGCGTCAATGCCATAAAGTGGCCGGCCGTCAGGCTGTCGGCCGTGCAGTCAAAGCCAATGTAGAACTTGGCCTTGCCCGCGTTGACCATTTCGCGGATCTCTTCCTCGTTCGTGACCTGCGCAAGCAGCCCGCGCGCTTGCAGCTCTTCGTAAATACCCATTTGTCAGTTCCTCCTATGTTCATTTTTATTTGATTTTCGGACATTCCCAGGCGTTTCCGGGTAACAAAAACGCCCTCTGTCCGTTCGGACAGAGGGCGAGCATCACTCGCGGTACCACCTCTGGTTCGCCGCCTTTTCACAAAGGCAGCCTCACGGAGTGCTGACACACTCCCGCGCAATAACGGGCGCTCCCGGGGCGCGCCTACTGGAAGAATCTTCGTTCGGGCGCCGGCTCCGCGGTGTATTTGGGCGGCCTCCCTCTCCTTCTTCCACCAAACGAAGGCTCTCTTTGCAGGGAATGCGCGCTTACTTCTCCGCTTCATCACCGTAAACGCGGATATTGTAACGTAAAGGCAGCGACTTGTCAAGCGTTTTGCGGACGGTAATATGTCACAAGTTTGCACAGGCCGTCACACAAAAGAGAAAGATTCTCCTCGTCGATCTCCTTTGCGCGGCGCGGCAGGATACAGCGGCCAAAACCCTTGACCGTTTTGCACGCGCAGATGGCTGTGCCGCCGGCAAACGCACGGTTGTCCGACGGGTAATAGACAAGGCCGTCCGTTTTCAAAAAACAGGTCTTTTTCTCGCTGTTGCTGAAATTCTCGAGAATCGTATCGAGCAGGCTGTCGTTCCAGCGGCTCGTTCTGCCCGGCAGGATCAAAAGCTCATCGCCCTCACCCACGCAGTCGAGTACGATCACGCTCTTTTTCTTGAGCTCAGGGTGCGCGCGGACAAGTCCCTTCGCCCCCTTCGACGCCTGCGTGCCGCCATCAAGGAAGAGGAAGCACACCTCGCCGCGGTAGCGTGGGGTCAGTGTTTTCGCCACCTCGAGCAGCGCAACGACACCGGAGGTGTTGTCATTGAGGTTGTCCCGCTCGCTCTTGCCGTATTTGGGATAAAAGAGTGCCACGATCAAAAACAGCAGAAAAAGCGGCAGCGTCATGTTCGGAAGATTCAGCGCAAACGTCACGCCGAACGAAACAAGAAAGCTTACCGCGATCACAAGAAACGGGAACAGTGCCTGATATAAGAGGAACGTCGCCGGTCTTGTCGGGCAGAGAAGCGGCGGCAGGATCTCCCGCACGCCCGTGTCGTAATGCGCCGCCAGCACGATCTTCGCCCTTTCAATGTCGCCGACGACCACATTCGTCATATTTCCACCCATGGTGAGCGCCGACGCTCCGCCTTCGAGCCGCGGCGAATAGCCAAGCTCCTTGAGCGTGTGGACGAGCCACGTGCGGAAGTTCACCTTTTCTTTTTCCTTGTGCCGCACCGGATAATCCCGCTCGATGCGCTCAGCAAATTCGTTCATCTATGTTTCCTTTCTTCGGAAAAACGCCGCGGCTCGGCGTTTTTATCTGCAAAGCCTTCTCACTTTACAGAAGTTGATTTTTATACTGTTCCGCCGCGCAGAGCAGTTCTTCCGCGCCGGCGATCATCGTCTCGCTCGGGTGGTCACCCCCGCTCAATCTGGCGATCTCGCTGCGGCGGGCGGCGCGGTCGAGCGACACGACCTTTGTAAGCGTTCTGCCGTTCTCTTCGCCCTTTTCCACGCCAAAGTGCGTGTCCGCCATCGCCGCAAGCTGCGGCAGATGCGTCACGCACAACACCTGCCTTGTGCGTGAGAGCTTGGCGAGCTTTTCCGCCACGCGCTGTGCAGCTCTTCCCGAAACACCGGTATCAACTTCATCGAACACCATGGTCATCACGCTGTCCTGCTCAGCCAGCACATTCTTGAGCGCCAGCATGATGCGCGACAGCTCACCGCCGGACGCGATCTTCTGGATCGGCCGCAGCGTTTCACCCACGTTGGCCGACATCAAAAATTCAACCGCATCTGTGCCGTCCTCCGAAAGCTCCTTCTCCTGAAAATCGATGGAAAAACGAAGCTTCGGCATATCAAGCTCGCGCAATTCCCGGGAAATGCGTTCTTCAAGTTCCTTCGCCGCAGTATGGCGGCACTCAGACAGCGTTCGCGCCGCTTGGCGCGCGGCCTTTTCCTGCTTTTGCAGCGTCTGCGTCAGCTGCTCCACGCGATCGTCCGCATACTCGATGCGGTCGAGTTCCTCGCGTGATTTTTCAAGGTAGCCGAGCATTTCCTCTACACTTGAGCCGTATTTCTTTTTCAGCCGGTAGAGCTGGTCGCAGCGGGACTCCACCGCGTCAAGCTCCTGGGGAGAAAAGTCGTATTCATCTTTCTTATCACGGATCGTTTCCGCAAGGTCATACGCTTCACAGCGCAGCGCTTCCAATCGATCCGAGAGTTCAACAAATTCATCGCCCAGACTGCGCAGACCGTGCAGCGCATCCTCCGCTTCCTTGATGGCAGACACCGCGCCAAGCCCTTCGTCTCCGCCGTTCAGGCAGGCATCTGCCCGCGAGACCGCGGAGAGAAACTTCTCTCCGTTGCGCAGGATATTGCGGCGGGCAAGGAGCGATTCTTCCTCCCCCTCCTGCAGCTCCGCGCGCTCAAGCTCGCCGATCTGATGACGCAGCATATCGACGCGGCGCGCCTTCTCCGCTTCATCCATTCTGAGCGCATCGATGGCACGGCGCGTCTCCCGCATGGCATCATAGCTCGCGCGATAGGCGCCCAGTTCCCCTTCCACGCGGCCAAATCGGTCAAGATAGACAAGGTGCTGCTCTTCGTCGAGCAGCTGCTGCCCATCGTGCTGGCCGTGGATATTGAGCAGACTCGCGCCAATGCGCTTGAGCTGCGCCACCGTCACCGGCCGTCCACCCACACGGCAGACGTTTTTCCCGTCAGTGTACAGCTCGCGCTGCAAAAGGAGCGTTCCGTCCTCTTCCGGGGCAAACCCATTTTCCGCAAGTCCCGGAAGCTCTGCCGGAACCGCGCTGAACGCCGCGCTGACGAACGCTTTTTCCGCACCTGTGCGGATCAGCTCGCGCGATGTGCGCTGCCCAAGCACCGCGCCGAGCGCGTCGATCACGATGGATTTACCTGCGCCGGTCTCGCCCGTGAGTGCGTTGAATCCACCACCAAACAGAATGTCTGCCCGCTCAATGATGGCGATATTCTCAATGTGCAAAAGCTCAAGCATCGCTCATTCTCCTGCAAACTTACTTTTCTTACTTGGTCTGGCGCTGCTTCTGCATGTCCGCGATCTCCTCGCAGAGCTCGGCCGCAGACTCATTCTCACGCATCACGATCAGCACCGTGTCGTCGCCCGCCACCGTGCCGACCTTGGAAGAGATCTCCATTCCGTCGAACGCCGCGCCGGCCGCAGGGCCAAGACCGGACATCGTCTTGATGAGCACCAGATTCTGCGCATAATCGACCGAAACAATGCTCTCGCGCAGAATGGTCTGCAAGCGGTCTGCCAGGTTGAGACGCATCTTCTGTGTGGAAACAGCGTAGCGGTAAGTGCCGTTGCCGGACGGTTCTTTAATCAGGTGGAGCTGCTTGATATCGCGGGAGATGGTTGCCTGCGTGCAGGAGATCCCCTCCTCGCGCAGACTGTCGATCAACTGCTCCTGCGTTTCGATCGCCGAAGCGGCAATGATCGCAAGGATCTTTTCCTGTCTCTCATTCTTCATTGCTGGTTCCTCCCATCAGCATTTTCTTTTGTAAGATCTCGCAGAAACTGCGTTTGCTCAGCCGGACGAGCTTAGTGTCAAATTTCGAGCGGCGCACTTCGATGCTGTCGCCGCTGCGCAGCGAAAACGCACGCCCGCCGTCCACGCTCAAAAGGACGGGCTTATAGCTGTTTTTCTCCGTCTGCACGGTGATGACCCGCTCAGGCGAAAGCACATAGGCGTTGGCATGCACGCTGTGCGCGCAGATGGGCGAAACGATGAAGTTCCGCGCCGTCGGCTCGACCACAGGGCCGCCCGCCGAAAGAGAGTATGCCGTTGAGCCGGTCGGGCTTGCAACGATGACGCCGTCGCCCGCCACATCCACAAGCTTTCCCTGCTCGGTAAAGATCTGAAGCCGGATCACGCGCGAAATATTACCGCGTGCAATGAGCGCCTCATTGAGCGCAAGGTTGGAGTAGATCACGCGTCCGTCGCGCTGAACGCTCACATCGAGCATCATGTGGCTCTCCACCTCATATTTCCCGTCGCACAAGTCGCGCAGGCGCGAGAGGTCTTTGCTTTCAAGTTCAGCCATAAAGCCAAGGCTGCCGAGATTGACACCCAGCACCGGAATATCGCGGTGCGCAGCTGTCTTTGACAAGTGCAGGATCGTTCCGTCGCCGCCAAAGGCAATGATCAGGTCTGCACCGCGAAGCTCCTGCTGCAAAGGCTCGATGGTAAGCCCATAACCCTCCGGGCTCTCCTGATTTCTGAACGGCAGGCAGACAACGTTCGGGCAGCCCACCTCGTCGAGCACGCGCTTGGCTTCCTTGGCGATGCGAAGCTGTGCATCACGATAAGGGTTGGGGCATAAGATGACCTTTTTCAGCATCCTGCGCCCTCCTTCCCATGATCGAGCGCCGCGTGCGACTGCTCGACAAGGGCACGCAGATCAAAAGTCTTTTCTACCCAATCGCCGCTTTCAAGATAGCCGAGGTATTCGATATTCCCCTCAGGCCCGCGAATAGGAGAAAACGTAATATCAAGCACTGTAAAGCCAGAATCCTTTGCATGATCCAAGAAATTTTCCAGCACCTCAAGGTGTACGTCCGGGTCGCGGACGACGCCCTTCTTCCCCACCTTTTCGCGCCCCGCTTCAAACTGGGGCTTGATGAGGCAGGCAACATGCCCGCCCGCTTTGAGCACGCGGTGCACCGCGGGCAAAATGAGCTTGAGGGAAATGAACGACACATCGATGCTGGCAAAATCCAATTCATCGGAAATTTGCTCATGGTCCAAGTAGCGCGCATTTGTGCGTTCCATGCACACCACGCGCTCATCTGAGCGCAGCTTCCAGTCAAGCTGACCGTAACCGACGTCGACCGCGTAGACCTTTGTCGCGCCGTTTTGCAGCATGCAGTCCGTAAAGCCGCCGGTCGAGGCGCCGATATCGGCACAGATACAGCCGTCGAGCCTGAGTCCGAAGGTCGTCATGGCTTTTTCAAGCTTGAATCCTCCGCGGCTCACATAGCGCAGGGTATTCCCGCGCACCTCGACCTGCGCGTCGTTGGGAATGGCGGTACCCGCTTTGTCCACACGCTGCCCGTCTACAAAGACGAGTCCGCTCATGATCATCGCCTGCGCGCGCTGACGGGTCTGCTCCAGTCCGCGCTCAACGAGCAGCACATCCAATCTTGTTTTATTGCTCATTGCAGCTCCTCCGCAGCTTTCTTTGCCAATGATTCCGCGTCCAGTCCGAATTCACGGTACAGTTCCTCTATCGTCCCCTGTGCCGGAAATACCTTGCCGAGATTGCACAGCTCGATCCGCTCCGGCGAAATTCTGTTCCACCCCAGGATCGCCGCCATGCGCTGCCCCATGCAGCCGACACCGGTGCATTCCTCCGCCACCAGCAGCGCCCGGGTTTTGCCGATGACCTCGCGCATATCGCGGTCGTAAAGCGGAGAGATCGCGTTGATCTTCACCACGCGCGCCGAGATCCCCTGCTGCGCAAGGAGCTCCGCCGCGTCCAGCACATTGTTGACCATCGTGCCGTATGCGCAGAGGGTGATGTCGCCGCCCTCGCGCAGCACAGCAAGATTTTCCCGCCCGCTGTCAGCCTGATATGCCCCCTCGCCGCCGCGCGGATAGCGGACAGCAACAGGTCCTTTGATCTCATTCACCGCGCGCTCGAGCATCGTGCGCAGCTCTGCAAAATTCGACGGACACAGCACCGTCATATTGGGAATCTCCGAAAGAAATGATGCATCAAAAATACCGTGATGTGTCTCCCCATCCGCGCCGACTATGCCCGCGCGGTCTACCGCAAGGACAACGTGCAGATCGGAGAGCGCCGTATCATGGACAAGCTGGTCGTAGGCGCGCTGCAAAAAGCTCGAATAAATTGCCACGACCGGTGTAAGCCCCTGCTTGGCCATGCCCGCAGCCATCGCAACAGCGTGGCTTTCGGCAATGCCAACATCGAAGAAACGCTCCGGGTACTGCTCGGAAAAATCATGCAGGCCCGTTCCGTCGCGCATTGCGGCAGTGATGGCGCAGATGGTTTTGTTTTCTTTCGCCAGCCGACAGAGTTCTTCGCCAAAGACAGCAGAAAAATCCTTTCCGCGTTCGCGCGGCATTCCCAGCCGCGGGTCAAACTTGCTGACGCCGTGGTAGCGCTCCGGCTCGCGCTCGGCGGGCGGATAGCCCTTTCCCTTTTTTGTGTGTACGTGTAAAAGTACGGGACACTTAAGTTCTTTTGCCCACTTGAGCGTATTGGTAAGCTGCTCCACATCATGTCCGTTCACAGGGCCGAGATAGGTAAAGCCCATGTCCTCAAACATCGTAGAGTTCGGCAGCAGCGCCTTTTTGATGTTTGTTTTCAGGTGATGGTTAAATTCATACAGCGCGCGCCCCGCCGCGTTGCGGTCGAGTGCATCACGATAGGCTTTTTTGAATTCATAGTACGCAGGCTTGGTGCGCAGCAGTCCCAAATGCTCGCTCACCGCGCCGACGTTGCCGTCGATGGACATGCCGTTGTCATTCAGAATGACAATGAGCGGCTCGCCGGACGAGCCGGCGTTGTTCAGCCCCTCGTAGGCAAGGCCGCCGGAAAGCGCGCCGTCACCAATGAGGGCAAGCACGGAGTAGTCCTGTTGCTGCAAGGTTCGCGCCCGCGCCATGCCGAGCGCGACAGAGATGGAGTTGGAAGCATGTCCTGCAATAAAAGCGTCATGCTCGCTCTCGTACGGCTTCGGAAATCCCGAAAGCCCGCGGTACTGACGCAGCGTATCGAAACGCTCTTTCCGTCCGGTCAGGATCTTATGCGTGTAGCACTGGTGTCCCACGTCAAACACCAACCGGTCGCGTGACGTGTCGAACACGCGGTGAATGGCAACCGTCAGTTCGACCGCGCCGAGATTCGAGGCAAGATGCCCGCCCGTCTGTGAAACATGCGTCATCAAAAATTCACGCAGCTCTGTACATAAAAGCTGCGTTTGAGGGGCGTTCAATAATTTAATATCATTTGGATCATGGATCTTTTCAAGAATCAATGCGAATTCCTTCTTTATCTGCCAAGGTGCAGCACCGACAGCACCTTTGCCGTCAGGTAGATGACATCTTTGCTCTTTTTCATGGCAATTTTCTTGCCGATGGCCTTGCCGCCGATGGTCAGCCCCGAGATCAGCGCCGTAACCACCGTGGATACAACGATGCTGCGCCAGCCGAAGCTCTGCTGCAGCAGCACAACAATGACGGTCGCCGTGGAGCCGCTGACGATACCGCAAATATCACCGACCACGTCGTTGCAGAACGAGGCGACCTTTTCCGCGTTGCGGATCAGATAAAGTGCCTCCTTCGCACCCTTGACGCGGTGCGCGGCCATCGAGTTGAACGGCTTTGGATTCGCCGCCGTCACGGCGACGCCGATAATGTCGAACATGATGCCCAGCAGGATAAAAAGCAGCAAAATCAGCGTTGCGCTCACATAGCCCGCGTCCTCAAGTACCGCGCCGGAACACAGGCTCATCGCGGCAGAGAGCGACATGGCGATCAGGAACACGCGCGCGACCCAGCGCGCATGGCTCGGCGTCTTTTCCGTTTTCTTGGGCTTTCGGTCTTCTTCGTTTTCCAATTCTCTTTTCTCCAAGGTCATTTCTTTTTAATCATGCTAATCAGCGGCAGCAGCAAAAGGTAATCCTGCGGCATAGGTCGGGTTGGCTTTCCCCACAGCGCACCTCTCGTTACCGATGGAGGCGGTTCCCCCTTAGACGCTGCACCCCGTTGTTACCAGACGAGGTACCCGATTGCCACTTAGTCCGCACTGTAACCCTTTTGCTGCCCTTACGACAGCCTAGGTGATTTCCACCCCGGAGTCATACCGGTTCTTATCCTCTTTTGCAGGAAAAATTTCAAGGAGCGATCGTGCCTCGCTCTTGGCCAGAGTCTGCACGTTGTTCTCCTATCCGGATTCCCCACGCAAGGCAGGCTACGCTGCACACAGCGTTCGCGGCATAAAAGCCGGGTAGCACCGCAATGCAGGTTCATATCCCGTCCCGTACCGAAGTCAATACCCGAAACCGGGAGTCCGCTCCGGCACAGCAACGAGTCTCCGCAGAAACAGGGTCGGTTCCCCTATGCCATTAGGGGTCGCCCGGAGTCCGCAGGCGCAGCTTTCGCTTTTGCCTCCCTTCAGCACCCACCCCAAACTGGGCGTAAGAAGCAAGCACCAAAGGCTTCACAGTTGTGCCCTTTAAAGGATTTTTAGGCCCTTCTTAGGAACCGGCAGCTCCGACTAGGATACTGCACCGCTGCTTAGCGGTCATATTATACACCACGAAAAACGAATATGCAAGATATGCACAAAAATATTCACGTTAGGAAATTGTAAATTTTTTAAGTCTTGCAGCTTTTTGTTTGCCATGTATGGACAAAAAAGAGGTTCGACCAAAGTCGAACCTCTTTTTATCTCTTCCGAAAGACGGATTACTTGTTGCCGCCGACCATGGAAGCGATCTCAGCCGCAAAGTTCTCCTGCTTCTTCTCGATGCCCTCGCCCTTTTCGAAGCGAACAGCGGTGTTGAAGCTGACCTTGCCGCCCAGCGCCTTAGCAGCGTTGTTCATATACTGCTCGACAGAGACATCGCCGTCCTTGACGAAGGCCTGCTGAAGCAGGCAGTTCTCGGCATAGAACTTGTTGAGCTTGCCCATGACGATCTTTTCCTTGACCTGCTCGGGCTTGCCGGCCATCTTGGGGTCGTTGGCCATCTGGCCGAGCAGAACTTCCTTCTCTTCGTCAAGAACATCCTGCGTGACCTGGCTCTTGTCCCAGAAGCGGGGGTTGAGCGCGGCGATCTGCATGGCGATGTCCTTGCCGATCTCGGTGGCGTCGCAGCCCTCGACGGTCAGGTTGACGATAACGCCGATCTTGCCCTTCATGTGGACATAGGGGACGGAGAAGCCGTCGGCGATGCGGGCGAAGCGGCGGATGCTCATATTCTCGCGGAGGGCGAGGAACAGCTCGTCCTTTGCGTCCTTGACGGTGCCGTTGCCGGT